>NZ_JCACKM010000114.1:0-21912 GCF_059505385.1 Desmonostoc vinosum | reverse complement strand
AGCGGTAGCGAGTCATCGATAGCGTTAGCGAAGCGGTAGCGAGGTACGAGCGTCAGCGTTAGCGACGCAGGAGCGTCGCGTCATTACGAATTACGAATTATTTAATGATTTTGCCAGCACCTCGAAACTCTGTACCAGCTTTGCTATAACGGCTCAAATCAGCGGTGACAGATAACATCGAACTCAGCACCACTGACTTTCAATCGTCCGCTGCATTTGAATTGTTGTCTTGCGTTTCTACAATTGCTCTAGCAGCATATCGTATTCTGCATGAGAACCAATCCAGAACCAGATTACAGTGTCTTCATCTAATTGACCAACTGCTCGATAGTCTTTGTTGATTCGTGCAGAATAGATTGGTAATTCAGCATGAACTTTCTTAAATCGCAAGCTAGGATAACTTGGATCTTGCTTGAATTGCCGATATGCCTTATGGGTTTGTTCCTGAATCTGCTCTGGTAGATCGGCAAACATTTTACGAAATTGAGTAGTTGTACGAGATTTCACAATGTTTCTGGATCTAACTCTTGCGTCTTACCTGCACGATGTTCAGCCATCGCCTCGGCGGCAAGCTTTGCTAACAGATCTGGAGAACGTGCAAATGACTCATCCCAGCGACGTTCATCTTCAAGTTCTTCCAGGATCATCGTTGCAATCACATCTTGCTCGTCAGCAGGTAAAGTCTTTAATTGGGCGATCGCTTTTTCTAGTAATTCGGTCATTGCAAAAGTACTCCTACTAAAGAGGTACTAACCATTATCGCTTACCCAATTGCGATAGTTATTGCCACAGGTGCTAACCATTCCTATTTTGGTAAGGATAACTGGAGACCATTGGCTCCTGGCTTGAAAACAGTTGAAGATGCGGTAGAAATGCGTCGCCGGATATTTTCGGCATTTGAAGCGGCAGAAAAAGAAACCGATCCCGAACTACGCCGTGCTTGGTTGACCTTTGTAATCGTCGGTGGTGGCCCTACAGGTGTAGAATTAGCGGGTGCGATCGCAACTTCATACCACAGATAACCCCTATGCCGTCAACAGCCTAGTATTAGGCTGCTGTCGCTACAACCGCTCAAGCAATTCGTCGTACTCTGCATGTGTAAGCTGATCGTCATTCAAATTACATCTTTGCGTCTCCGTGTCCCCGCGTCTTTCTAGCGGTTTGAACTATGCAAATTAAAAGCGCAATTATTTACCAATCCAAAACCAGTAAATGCGATTTTTAACAATAGGAATCAATGTTACTTTTACTAATTTCTTATTTGTTAAATATGCGACAAACAGCACCTAAAAAATTCTTTAAAGTAATCTTGATCAAATGTCATTTATTTTTAATGATTAATTCTTTTGTAATAAAATCGAATTAAATCAAAAAATATTCTATCTTAAAGAGATAAATATTGATGAAAGGAAACGCTTAACAGGGAACGCTTAACAGGAAATACTAAGCCGCCCACAGGGGACGGGGTTTCAACCTACTTAGTGAAACAAGGATTTCTTCGCGCCACTTGCGGGTAAGGCTTTAAACCTTGACGTTTATTTGTTAACTGATACTTCGACTCCTTTCGACTTCGCTTAAGGCAAGTTGCTCAGCACAAATAACTAATAACTGATGACTAATGTACTGTGGCTACAAGGTGGTGCTTGTTCAGGCAACACCATGTCATTTCTCAATGCCGAAGAACCGACAGTCTGCGATTTAATTGCTGACTTTGGCATCAAAGTGCTTTGGCATCCATCCTTAGGACTGGAACTAGGTGATAACTTACAAACACTCCTACGGGATTGCATTCGTGGCACAATTCCCTTAGATATCTTGGTATTTGAAGGCAGTGTAGTCAACGCCCCCAACGGTACTGGTGAATGGAATCGGTTTGCCGATCGCCCCATGAAAGATTGGTTATCTGACCTCGCCAAAGCCGCTAAATTTATCGTTGCAGTGGGAGACTGTGCGACTTGGGGGGGGATTCCCGCAATGTCACCCAACCCCAGCGAATCGGAAGGCTTACAATTTTTCAAGCGTCAAGAGGGCGGCTTTTTAGGAAAAGATTTTGTCTCACAAGCTGGACTACCTGTGATTAATATACCTGGATGTCCCGCCCATCCCGACTGGATAACGCAGATATTAGTAGCGATCGCTACTGGACGCATAGCAGATATCGCCCTTGACGAATTGCATCGTCCGCAAACCTTCTTTAACACCTATACACAAACAGGTTGTACCCGTAACGTCCACTTCGCCTACAAAGCTTCAACCGCCGAATTTGGTCAACGCAAAGGCTGCTTATTCTACGACTTAGGTTGTCGCGGCCCCATGACTCATTCTTCTTGCAACCGCATCTTATGGAACCGCGTTTCCTCCAAAACCCGTGCCGGGATGCCATGCTTAGGTTGTACCGAACCGGAATTTCCTTTCTTTGACCTCAAACCGGGAACCGTATTTAAAACTCAAACAGTCATGGGAGTTCCTAAAGAACTACCGCCAGGGGTGAAAAAGAAAGACTACGCACTACTGACAATGGTCGCCAAAGACGCTGCACCAGCTTGGGCAGAAGAAGACTTTTTTACAGTATAGGGATTGGGGACTGGGGATTACGAATTACGAACTACGAACTACGAATTAGTATGACAATTCAAACATTAGATATATCGCCCGTTGGTAGAGTTGAAGGCGATTTAGATGTCCGCGTTGATATTGAGGATGGACTGGTAGTTAATGCCTGGACACATGCGGAACTTTTTCGCGGATTTGAAGTAATTCTCCGTGGCAAAGACCCCCAAGCCGGATTAATAGTCACACCTCGTATTTGTGGAATTTGCGGTGGTTCTCACTTAACTTGTGCATCCTGGGCGCTAGATACCGCCTGGGGTACAGAGGTTCCACGCAACGCAATTTTAGCGAGAAACTTGGGTCAAATTGTTGAAACCATCCAAAGTATACCCCGCTACTTTTATGGTTTATTTGCGATTGATTTGACTAATAAAAAATACCGCAATAGCCGCCATTATGACGAAGCTTGTAGACGTTTTGCCGCCTTCACTGGCAAATCTTACGAATTAGGTGTGACAATTTCAGCCAAGCCTGTAGAAATTTATGCTCTTTTAGGCGGTCAATGGCCTCACTCTAGTTATATGGTGCCTGGTGGTGTGATGTGCGCCCCCACCTTAACAGACATCACCCGCGCTTGGGCAATTCTCGAATATTTTCGTACCAATTGGTTAGAACCAGTATGGTTGGGTTGTTCTTTAGAACGTTACGAACAAATCCAAACATACGATGATTTTAGAGATTGGTTAGATGAAGACCGCAATCACCGCGACTCTGATTTAGGTTTTTATTGGCGCATGGGTTTGGATATTGGCTTAGATAGATATGGTCGTGGTGTTGGTAAATATGTCACTTGGGGATATTTAGCTCATGAGGACAAATATCAAAAGCCGACTATTGAAGGACGAAACGCCGCTATGATCATGAAAAGTGGTGTGTATGACAGCTTCACCGATACTCACACCTTGATGGATCAATCCTTTACCCGTGAGAATACAACTCATTCTTGGTACGATGAGGGTACAGCGAATATTCATCCTAGCGATCGCACCACCAAACCCACACCAAATAATACCAAAGATTTTGACAACGCCTACTCTTGGGCGAGTGCAGTCCTCCACAAAGACTTTGGACGCTTAGAAGCAGGCCCCCTAGCGCGTCAATTAGTCGCAGGTGGTAAGCACGGCGAGTCTTGGCAGCACTACGACGGGTTTATCCTGGATGTCTTCAAACACTTCGGTGGTGCTAACATTCATGTCCGCCAATTAGCACGAGTTCACGAAATTGTCAAGCTATATCGGCAAGCCGAACATTGTTTAAGAGAATTTCGATTAAACGACCCTTGGTATATTAAACCTCAAGAAAAAGATGGTAAAGGTTGGGGAGCAACGGAAGCGGCACGGGGTTCTTTGTGTCACTGGGTAGAAGTAGAAGGCGGTAAGATTAAGAATTACCAAGTGATTGCGCCTGGAACTTGGAACATCGGCCCTCGTGATGGTGAAGGTATGCGTGGCCCCATTGAAGAGGCTTTAATTGGGACACCTATATATGATTCTAGTGACCCTGTAGAAGTTGGTCATGTGGCGCGATCGTTTGATTCTTGTTTAGTGTGTACAGTCCATGCCCACGATGCCAAAACTGGTGAAGAACTAGCGCGTTTTCGGACTGCTTAGCCTCGAACACCTACACTAAACTTGAAGTATTTTTGCAAGAAGTCTAAAGTAAAACTCCTACATCACACAGGATCATAGCTCTAGACCTTGTTGCCGATATTTGTTAAGCAGAAGTTGTTGAGATTTGCTAGTTAGCTTAGTTGGAGTTGCTGCAATGCGATCAACAGACTCAAACCATTGTGTCCAAGCTAAGGCGACATCACTTTGGATCTTATCATTGGCAGTTTGAGATTCATGTTTGTGTACTACAAAGTCGATAAAGTCGTTGACTTCCTGCAAAAGCGGCTCTGGTAGCTCTTGCAATTTGGCAATAGTAGTTTCACGAATAGTCATAAGCATAACCTCTTCGATATTTATGTAACTATAATTATGAATGAACCACTGCCTTAGCAAACAGTTCTGGTGTAATTTCTGGGCAGTCAGATAGGACATTAAGCTGTTCCACATATAACTTGCATAATTAGGGCGGGCAAGATGCCCACCCCACAAGAGTTTTATTTAATTTGATTATGTAATTTAGATGTTTTTTAGCTTAGGAATTACCCCGCTAGTCAATTCTTTATAGATGTCAATCAAATTTTCTTTCAGTTCTTCTTCGGTCTCTGCTTGAGTCCAGTAGTCAGGGTATTCTTCCAAATATCCAAGCCACATTTCATCATCTTGCCAATAAACATATTTCTTAGTTTCCATCGTTTGACTAGTTATTAGATGTAAATTTTCTGTATATGTACATTATCAAACTACAGAGGCGATCGCTATAACTTACTTGTCTTCTCAGTTTTACAATAGAAAGACTGTGGTTGGATCAACTTGATGCAAGTGCCTGAAATAGACCCAAAGAAGGTAGAAAAACAGATGCCTGCACTAGACCTCTATGAACCCACAAAGATTTAAACAGTCTATAGTCATATAAAAGTCGTAGCATAACACACTAAAAATTCTATAAATAGTGAGTTAGGCTTGCCTTAATTGACTCAACAAAACTCAAATTTATAAGGTAAGCTTGTGTCTGATATAGCACTACACAAATATCTCCCTCGCCTTCCCGAAGCAGCACTACAAGAATTTACAGAATGGTGTGTTGTCGAACAAGCAAAAACCGCCGGATTGAACTTTACTCCCGATAAAAGTAAGTTAAATAATTTACCACCAGTTGACTATATTCCCAAATTAGTTGACCAGTTCATGAAAGTTAAACCTGACCCTATTAAAGCAGGTTTAGTAGCTGCGATCGCTGGGAAGGAAGCCGATAAACACGCTTTACCAAGCTTGGCAACTGTAGTGGATTTTGTTTCTTTATATGTCAAATATTTAATACCTAAAGAAGGTAACAATCCAGAACAAGCAGAAGCGATATTGACTCAAGCATCACAACAGCAATGTGAGCAACTTACTCAAATTGCTAAAAAATATGGTGTAGAGTTGTAGTAGATATAAAAAAATATCCCATCTTTAACTAGTTCCGTGGGTTTAAGTCCCCCGGTTCTATAACCTGTAAGTGTTGGGGTCTGTCTTACAAAGTTGAGGCAGTGTGATCTTGGGGAGCCACTGCGCCCTTCGGGTTTCCCGGCAGCCGCGCAAGTGGCGTGGTTTCCCCCATGAACAACTGCCGTCAGAGCGGAGGAAACCTCCGCTCTGATTTTGCGCTAAATCCCCATTACAAAACTTAATTATGAATTACGAATTACAAATTACGAATTATTTAATGTTAGATGTTCTTAAGCAAGTTAGCACTGCGCCAGATTTAAATAAACTGTTAGTGCGATCGCTCTACAAATGGAGATTACAAATATTACAGTAATCAATCTGATATTACATAATAAAACTAACCCAAACTACAACAAATAATGAAATAATTGTTGTGTAATAAAATATATTGTAACAATTCAACGAGTTAGACAATATCATGTCAACATTATCCTAGAATGATCAACTCGTTCGATTTTACAGTTATTGAAAAACATCTGATGAATCAGGACAGTTTAATCGAAAACGCAACAGAAGCTCAAATCCAAAATTGGGATAATTTTTGCCATCATCTCGGAGACTGGCATGGAACTTGGACTGCATATAGTTCCGAAGGAGAGTTAAATCGCAAGTTTCAATGCATAAGATGCTTCCATCTAGACTCTAATGGATGTGAAGTAAATCATCAGAATAAATATACTTATGCTGATGGCACAACAAAAGTAGAAACCTTTGGCCCTCATAAAAAGCCTTTTATCAAATCACTTCATTTTAATAATAGTTTTTCTTGGGGTTCTATAGAAGTTAAACCTGACTCCATGTTTTTTTTCGAGACTGGTTTTAAATATGCACAAAGACGTAGGAGTGCAGTTGCCAGGTACAACGAAAACGGCACAGTAGATATTTTAATCATTTCAGAACATTTAGGGAGCTATGTTGAAGAATCTGCTTATGCTCCAGCAAGTCAGATAAGTAATTGGCAAGGAACAATTACCAGCATGACACCTGATTGGACGATATCATCTACGGTAACAACTTCATGGACAAAGTTAGATAGCTTAGATGAAAATTATATAACTTTACACTTAAACGATGGTATATCCATTAGTATTCCACGATATGTAGAAAGTGGAAAAGAGTTTTTTTTAGCGGCAGAATGGCTAGTTAATCCTACTTTATTGCAACGAGGTATCCGTCATTTTAGCACATCTGGATTTACAAAATTTACTTTAGAAATATTCACCGATGAAGCGTAAGCAGAGAACTGAAAATAATTTATCTTTATGTGCTGCTGATTCTATACCAATATTCATATATTAGGTGTATAGCCGAGCTTTTCATACCAATTACATGCGTGAATCTTCGCTTTAACATACATGCCATGCTAACTATTATTGGTTGCGGTAATCTTAATCGTAGTGACGACGGTGTAGGTGTAATTATTGCCCAACGCTTACAACAATATCTAAGCCAAAATCCTTATCCCAACGTGTGCGTGTATGACTGTGGAACCGCAGGGATGGAGGTGATGTTTCAAGCTAGAGGTAGCAAACAGTTAATAATTATTGATGCCAGTGCAACTGGTTCCCAAGCGGGTGCAGTATTTAAAGTTCCCGGCAAAGAATTGGAAGCTTTACCAGAACCTAGTTATAATTTGCATAATTTTCGTTGGGATAACGCTTTAGTTGCCGGACGAAAAATCTTTCAAGATGATTTTCCTCAAGAAGTAACAGTTTATTTAATTGAAGCAGCAAATCTTGATTTAGGATTAGAATTAAGTTCAAATATTAAACATTCTGCTGATTTGGTTTTTGAAGAGATAACCACTATAATCAAACAGAGTGTTGAAGTTTAATATACTATTTTTTACTTAAAGATTAGAGATTTGATTTAGACTTTCCCATCCCCCGATTGGTGAGTTTCGGCTACGCGGTAATCGAGCGAAGTCGAGATTCAACCACCGCGTACTCCTACGCTTAAGCAAGCTATGCGCAGCGCCTCCGACAGGAGAAGTCGAACCCCCGGATTTCTCACCCCGCCCAATCACGATAAACCGAGAGTTCATCTACCCTCATCTCAAAGGGTATACCTTGACTTTCTGGGGGGTAAACGCGGATTTTAGCGCTGCTAATGATGGCGTTGAGTAATGTCCCCATGGGTACGATTTTTTGTAAGACACGCCAGTTAGTAACTTGATCAGGACATTCGATTACTAATGTTAAAGCACTGGCGTGAGTTGTCACATACCACCGACAATCAGATAAAAGATTTTGAATGGAGCGATCGCAAGCTTCGTAAAAATATCTACTAATAGAATACTCTAATTGTTGTCGTAAGATAATATCTGCCGATGTTGGCTGTAAATGATGCGAGTCTTCACTGTTGAAACGATATTTATTTCTAGCCATTTTCTTTACAATCCTACTTTAGATTCCAATCGTCGTTGCATAGAGAACATCTTTTGTTGTCTCTAAGAATCTTTGGGTTTCATCATCATAAAAAGCGCCAATAGCGCTACACTGAATACCCAAGTAATTGCTACCCAAATAAACCCTATGTCCCAAAAAACCAGCTAATTGCATAGCAGTTTGATAACTTGTATAGTTGGACACAAAAAATAACGCAACAGCGCCATCTCTAGCAATTGCTTGATTAACGCATAAGTAACCTATCTTTTCGCTAAAATCACCAGCTTTAACCAGATGTGTACTTTTATATAAGCCAGGTGATATCCCCTCGATGCGATGCACAATTGAGTAGATTTCTATCTCCTCAAAACTATCTGTTGGGATTGGTTGCTCCAATTGCTGCAAGATATATAAATAATCTTCCCAAGAAATATATTGTTTCCGGAAACGTCTACTGGAGCGCCTATTCCAAACAGTTTGATAAAATTTATCTTTATCAAAATTAAATATTGGCTGCTCTATTTTTTGCTGATGACTCTTTTGCACAGATGTAATTTGATAAGCTTCTTCAATAAATTGATTAGCTTCAAAATAATCTGTACCACAGACAAAAGGAACTTTCAGCCTTAAGCGTCTGATTTGTTTTTCTTGTGCTTCGCCTGAAATCACACAAGCAGTAGTTAACTCTTTATTTTCAAATCCCAAATCTCTATTCAGAGCGAATTTATCAAAGTCAAAAATTAACTGTATTGCTGTGTCGTGAAGATACGCCGATGCAGCGATTGCGCCTAAATGGTGTCCGCTATCTAACAGGCAATATCTAATGCTTCTGTCTTGATATTTCCAGCTAGACCTATAATAAACACAACTAATTAAAAAAATGCATCCCTTGATACTTTTCCCCGGTATAATATAACTTTCTAATCCATCATCAATTAATTCATAGATCAGAGTTAGACAATTATTCTCAACTTCTAGATGGTAGATACCATCTACTATTCCTTGAATACCACGAACCTGTACATAAAGTTCTGTGGGATAGAGAGCGCCTGCTGAAGGATTTACTCGCAGTTTTTCAGAACCATTTTTATACATTTTTTCTAGAGTAATCGCACTAGTTAACCAGATAAAAGAGTGAATAGGATTATTGACATCTAATTTCACCCGGCGATAAAACTTTGGATAAGCTTTAAATGCAGCTGGTTGAGTCGATGCATCTACATAATTTGGATCAAGCTGCACCGATAAGTAGGAATGCTTAGTTGCATCGTGGTAAGCTTTGCCGGAAATTTTACTTTGTAGCATTTTTGAGAATCTTTAAAACTTCTAAGTTACTGGCAAAATCTATAGCTTTATAGTCATCTAAATTTTGCAAATCTAGATTAGGATGATGCTGTAAAAGCAACTTCACAACTTCTGTTTTTCCTGCTGATGCTGCATACATCAAAACAGTTGCACCATTATCATTTTGATTGTTGATATCGATGTGATGAGCAAGCAGCAGATTAATTAAATCGTAGTGATTGCCAAAACAAGCAAACCACAAAGCATTGTTGCGATCGCAATTTCTCAAATTAATATCTGCACCTGCATCAATTAATTCTTTAACAACTAAATAAACCCCTTCCCTTGTCGCTTTCATCAAAGCCGTATCGCCATTTTCACCCGGCTGATTTAAATCTTCACAATTGTAGCCTTTAGCTTTTAGCCATTGATTTGTTGCTTCACTCAACTCTTTTCTGATTTCTTGATTCATAATTCTCAGTTATATTCAATGGGAAAATAGAATGGTGAGCATTGCTCACCATTCTTTCCAAATAATTTGTAGTCAGCACTTTATTGATTTGAAGACATCTTACTTACTACCTATTGCTAGGCTAGATCAGGATTCAGCTAGGAATGTCTAATATCATCATGTAATCGCCTTTCGTTGAAATCTAGGTTGACTAACAACAATTTAGCTTACTCATAATATTATCACTCTCATAAGTTTAAATTATGAATCATTTATAAAGATCCCTAGACATTTCTCAGACAAAATCTTGAAAAACATTAAAAACGCAGTATTTTTTACAGTTTTATTTGCTTTTATTAGATAAGAGTTAATTATTTAGATATGTGAAAAGCTTCTTCTTAACTCCTACTCTCTGCGACTCTGCGTGATACAAATTCACATTTCTACTTAGCAACAGCAGGAATTTTATCATTAATTAATTCTTACCCTTATTTTTTATACTTAAAAACCTCAGCTACAGTTGAGTATTTACACTGAATCTACTGCTATATTCATCTTAAATAACATTTTTTAGATCTCAAAATAGTTTGAGATTTTATTTCTCTCTTGAGTATTATAATTAACTAAGTGACAGCTAAGATATTTCTTAAGAAATCTGAAAGAATTTCATTTTTGGTTTCATAACTTGCTATTTTACTAATGAATATAAATAATCCAACAGGTAAATAAAAGATGAAAATCAGCGCTCGTAATTCTCTCAAAGGAGTTATCAAAAAAGTTGTACCTGGAACTGTTAATACAGAAGTAACTTTAGAGCTAGCGCCAGGAGTAGAGCTTGTGTCAATAATCACTAAATCTTCAGCTGAAAGCCTACAACTTGTAGAGGGTAAAAAAGCTTATGCCGTGATTAAATCAACAGATGTAATAGTCGCCATTGACTGAAAAGTCCACAAATGCTTGAAGCTCAGCCATAAATAAATAGAAAATTTGAAAAAGTTTTTGCCGAAGTTATGATGTATTACCTTCACCTACTAGTCTTGCAAAAGACGGGGTGAAGGTATTTGATTTTATTAATATAGAATATTGTCAACTATCAATTATTCGGATGTAAATATTGCGAGCAGTATCTTGAGTTATTATTGATAATGTATCTGCAATTTTAATAATTAAATCAGGAAAACGTTGTTCTAAAGTAATTATTGTTCCTGGTGTTAACCTCATTGATATAAGTTTTTTAATTATAGTTGCATCTTGATGCTGGCAAAAACTGATTATTCCTCGCTCTCCCGTTCTTAATAATTCTAATGAGCAGCCAGTTACACTAAATGGAATAAACATTGCAGATAAAGGGTATAAAAAATGAAGTATGAAGGGAAAGCATGAAGTAAGTTTTTATTCTTCATCCTTTATCCTTCATCCTTTACTTAGTTACTTAGAGCAGTAACCAAAGCAATAATCTAGACGAGATATGGCTCTTGATGTGTCTTAATCGTGCAATTAGAACGGGGATAGGTAACACAAAGCAAAGCAAATCCTTTAGACGTTTGCTCGTCATCTAAAAAGATTTGATCAGATTGATCAACTTCACCTTCAACCACTTTGCCAACACAGCTAGAACAAGAACCTGAATGACAAGAAAAAGGTAAATCAATACCATTTTCTCCTGCTGCTTCTAGGATAGTGCTTTCTTCGTCTACTTCAATTGTGGTATCGAGGTCTTCTTTTTTGTTGATTAATCTAACTTGATAGGTAGCCATTTTCCAGTTCTCCTCAAACGTTACATAACTTATGTTTAGTTCCCCAAGCCTGATAGTTTCCGTATCCTACTCTACTCTTCAAGAAACTATCTAGGATGTGTAGCGATCGCTTCGCTATAATTCAAAACAAACAAACGAATACAGTTAGCAAAAACACACCAACACCTAACGCCAATTGGTGGACTACTTCGACTAAGCTCAGCACCAGTAACTGAGAACTGATAATGTTAGCTACAAGGTACACCATTAGGTGTACAATCGCCTGTTTTAAAAGACTTTCCACAGCCGCAGGTATCAGTTGCATTAGGGTTAATGAACTTAAAGCCACTCTCCATTACCCCTTCAACAAAATCAACCACAATCCCATTAAGTAATGGTGCGCTTTTAGCATCAACGTAGACTAACACCTTACCTTGCTGGATAACTAAATCATCTGGTTGCGGCTTGCTAGTAATATCGATCGCATATTCGTAGCCACTGCAACCACCGTCTTTTACAGAGATGCGAACACCTTTAGTTGCACCATTTTCATCGGCAGCAGAACCGCGCAAAAATGCCCACAGATGAAACTCTGCTTTTTCTGATAAAGTAACAGTCATTAAATCTCCTTTAGTTGTCATTTGTCCGTAGTCAACAGTCAATGGTCAAAAACTTTTGACTAGTAGAAATATCTCTTTCCCAGTAGCCAGTCCCCAGTACCCAGTCCTTATTTTCAATGACTTAAATTACTAGTCGGTTCCATCGATTTAGATTGTGCATATCTCCAAGGTGCGCTGTTGCCGCATACTGGACAAGAGCGATCACGATGACAACGGCGTTTAGCAAATTCCATTCGATTCAAATCAATCGTCAGTAATTGCGACAATAGAGGTTGACTAAACCCAGTAATTAGCTTGATAGCCTCCATCGCCGTCAAACAAGCCAAGGTTCCAGAAACAGCGCCTAAAACTGAAAAGCCACGCCGATCCCAGTCAGGCTTTTCAGGAAAAATACAAGACAAACAAGGCGTCACACCAGGAATAATCGTTGTCAGGTAAGCCTCCATCCCATCCATCGCAGCTTCTACCATCGGCTTACGCCAGCGCACACAAGCTTCATTTAACAAATTGCGTTCAGTAAAATTGTGGGCACAATCAAGCGCCATATCAGCCGATTGCACCAACGAATCTACATTTTCCGGGGTGATGTATTCGTGAACTGCTTCTATCTCGATATCAGGATTGATAGCCGCTAAAGTTTCCTTAGCCTTGAATACCCTTGGGTTACCTACCCAATCATCCGTCATCAAAACTTGACGATTCATATCATCTAGCCGCAAGTCGCCACCCCGAACTAGAATGAGTCGCCCAACGCCTGCTACTGCCAGGTAAAGCGCCGCTGTACCACCCAATCCCCCTACACCAGTCACCAAAACTGTCGCTGACTTCAAGCGCTTCTGTGCTGCTTCGCCAAAGTTGGGGAGCATCATTTGGCGACTATAGCGTTCTAACTCTGTAGGCGTTAGATCTACCACTTTTTAACTCCTAATCAGAATTAATTTCTGTCAGCCTGACTACATTCTTTGGCTTCTCGTTAAACACTTTGAACAACTTTTGTTCTTGGGGTGTAGATTCAAGAAATACCTCATAAGCTTTTTGCAAAGCTAAAGAATATTCATGTAGCCTTTCTTCTTCACTCAAATTAGGAGAATTATGATCAATTTCCCTAATATATTGAGAAAACTTTTTCAATATATGTAAACGATTGACATTTACAAACTTTTGATCATAGGGCAGATTAAAAAACAGAAAGTATTCCTCTGCATCTGCAAGCCGCTTAAATTCATCAATATTACTTGTCATTTAGCACTCTCCAATTTTTTCAGCTGTTGCTTAAGTTCATCTAATTGTCGATAGATTTCATAAGTTGCAGCTGCAACATCCATAAGTTGTTGATAATCTGTTGGTAGCCCCTCTGCTAAATCATGCAGATCCATTTTCATTTGACCTGCTTTGCTGTTAAGGCGTTTGATTTGACTTGTAAGTTCTTCAATGCTTGTTTTTTCTGCTTGCACCATTAGCTCCTCTCTTAAATAATTCGTAATTCGTAATGACGCGACGCTCCTGCGTCGCTAACGCTTCGCTATCGAGGACTCGCTACCGCTTCGCTAACGTAATTCGTAATGACGCGACGCTCCTGTGTCGCTCTAAGCGAAGCTATGCCGTAGGCTTTACGCTAACGTAATTCGTAATTAAGTTTTGTAATGGGATTTAACCCCAACACAAAACTTGTCGGTTCTATAACCGGGGGACTTAAACCCACGGAACTAGTTAAAGCTTGCCAACTTCCGGAAAGCGCTTTGCTAAATCAATACCTTTTTGTACAAACTTATCGCCCTCTTCGGCTAATTTTTCTAGAGAGTCAAAGCCAAAGCGATGAGCATCACGTAAAGTTTTTACTGCTAACAAAAGACGACCAGAAAATACTAGTGCCCAACCAAATCCCTCATGACTTAAGTCAATTACAACTTGGGATATCAGACCTGTTTCTTTTTCAATTCCAGCAGCTACAGCTCTGAAAAATACCATAATTCGGGCTTGAGTAATCGGATCAATTTCACCTTCAATAGAAATTTCACGTTTCTTTTGTTTGGTGACAACAAATGGTTTCAGAATCAATTCATCTGACCAACTACGATAAACTCCGTAAGTATCTTGACCCCGGATTTGCAATACTAATGTCTTGAGAAAAGGTGAGCTTAAGACATCGGTTGTAGCGGTTCCGTTCACACTGTTATTTGTAGTCATACGGTTGCTTGGTCTTCAACTTCATCGGCAAAACTTGTAGTTTTTTGTTGCAAGGCTTTACGTAACCAAGGCGGAGGATTACCTTTGAGGGTTTGCACTAATTTAGTTAACACCTCATTAATTTCTTCTTCTTCCGATCGCGCCTTAATTGGAGTTACACCTTTTTTGATTAAACGAGCCGCAGCACTTCCACCAATTGCTACAACATACACAATTGTGCAGTCTTCTAAAGCTGCAAGTTTTGGTGCGAGTTTACTTTCGTTACCGTCTTCTTTAAGGTCGCCAGAAAATGATAGAGTCTCTAGAAATTGATATCCTTCATTTGAGATTTCATAAACATCAATTTCCTGAGCTGCACCGAAGTGAGCATTAATATGAACTCGGTCACTTGTCGTGAAGGCAATTTTCATTTTGTTCTCCTGCGTTGGGGACTGGGGAATCAAAAGGACGCGGGGACGCGGGGACGCGGTGACGGAGGGACGCGGGGACGCGGGGACGCGGTGACGCGGGGAATGTAAATGAAAGTTTCTCCGCGTCACCGTGTCTCCCTCTCTCCGCGTCATCTCCCCACTCCCCACTCCCCACTCCCTACTCCCCATAAATGTTTAACTCTCTCTTCTTCTGCTTCTAAAAAGAGGTTGCCGATGCCAAATAAAAGTTCCATTGTGCCGCGATAGCCGACTTTGGTAAATTGACCATTACCTAAGCGGTCATAAATGGGAATACCTAAACGATAAAGAGGAATCAACAGACGTTTGGCGATCGCGTTCACGTTAGAATTGCCTATGAGCAAATCAGACCCAGTTGCTAAATTCTCAAAGTCTTCCAAATCGCCGATGGTGACGCTTTTGACTGGGAGTTTTTCTAAAAGAGGCGATCGCGTTGTCGTCACTGCTGCGTGAATTTGCGCCCCCATTGATTGTAAAAAATGCACCGTTGACCACAATAGGTCTGGTTCCAATGCTAAAGATACTCGTTTGGCACTAAAGTAAAAGTGCGTATCCAGCATCGCATCTTGCAACTGGCGACGCTGGTGGCGGTATTTTTCTGGGACGCTGTTGCTGCTGATAATAGCCAATGCTTGGAGAAACTCATCCACTGGTTCTAACCCAGTCAATTCGCCAAACACCTCGTAGGGAATGCCAAACCGTTCTTCTAGAATTTTGGCTGCACCCCGCATACTTTCGCCTAAAGCAATAGTAAAGGCAGAACGCCCAACTTCTCGCAGTTGTGCCAAGGTTGTACCGCTGAGGGTTACAGCACTATAGTCATCTTCTAAGTGACCGTCTAATGAAGCGCCCAGATCGGGTACGAAGATGGGTACAAGTCCAAAAGCGGTGACAATCTCTTTGATTTCCTGCACATCCCCTGGTGTAAAGGCAGAACCAGCTAAAATTGTGACCTGTTCTGTTTTGGTTGTTCCCAGTTGCGGAATTTCAGTAACTATGCTTTCTACAGCAACAGCAAAACCATCTTGCAATGCACCTTTAAAATCGGGAGTTGGAGCAAAAATGATCGCCAACTCATCTAATTCTGGATGGCGATCGCGGATATCCTTGAGAAAAAGCTCAATATCATCGCCTCTAGTTTCCGTTAGTCCTGTGGTACATAAACCAATAATTTCTGGTTTAGCCTTTTCCACCAAAGTGAGAATTGCCTGTTCTACATTCTCTTCACCACCCAAGATGGTAGTGACTTCCGTCATCGCCGTTGTTGCTAGAGGAATCGCCTCTCGAAAATGCCGCACCAAGACAACTTTGGCGAAAGCAGTACAACCTTGAGAACCGTGGAATAAAGGCATTGTTCCCTTTAATCCCAAAAAAGCCAAAGATGCACCCAAAGCTTGACTCTGTTTGAGAGGATTAACCGTAACCGACTTATCAGGAACAGTAACGATCGCCATTAAATCACCTCCTCAATCACAGACGCAAACAAAGAACTCTCCAAGTCTTGGCGTTCCTGCGTCACTGTGTCCTCTTCCCAAGGCGCTGGCTTACGTATCTGTTGCCAAATCGGGCTATAGAGGGCTTCATACAATTCTCTTGCCATTTCAACCATTCCCACATAACCTGCATAGGGATGATGGCGTTCTTGGTTAATATCAAGGAAAGGAATCCGCGCTTTGAGAGCAGTGTATTGGTTACGACCACCGGCAATCAGCATATCTGCGTTAGTATCTCTCACCAATTGCAGTAGTTCTTTAGCATTGCCCTTCTCTAGCATGATGCCATCGTTGCCCAGTAAGTTCTTGATTTTGGCTTTATCCTCTTCCGTACTTTTTCTAGTACTGGTAGCAACAACCTCAATACCCAAATCCTTAGCCGCCGAGATAATCGACCAACTCTTAACCCCACCAGTATAAAGCACAACACGCTTACCTTTGAGACGGGCGCGATAGGGAGCTAGCGCCAAATCTAAAGCCGTAGTTTCCTCTGCAATCAGCTTTTCTGTACGCTCTTGCAAATCAGGGTTGCCCAACTTCGCTGCAATCCTCCGCAAACAGCGGTTCATATCATCAATGCCATAGAAAGACTCTTCAATATAAGGAATGCTGTAACGCTCCTCCATCTTTCTAGCCATATTTAGCAGCGCCCGCGAGCAGATCATCACATTCAACTTAGCGCGGTGAGCGTAGCGAATTTCATTGTAACGAGCATCACCAGTAATTTTGGATAAAACCCGAATACCCAATTTTTCCAACAGCGGCGTTACTCCCCACATTTCCCCAGCGATATTGTACTCACCGATTAAGTTAATATCATAGGGTGTAGTGAATTCCGGTTCCGCAGTGCCAACTACATATTCTAGTAAAGCTTCCCCGCCAAAACGGTTACCCAAATTTTTGCTACCAATAAACCCTGGTGCAATTACTGGAATCACCGGAGTCCCGATTTTTTCAGCAGCTGCCTTACAAACAGCTTCCATATCATCGCCAATCAAAGCTGTGACACAGGTAGCGTAGACAAAAATCGCCGCCGGCTGATAACGCTCATGAACTTCTAGAATCGCCTTATAGAGCTTCTTTTCACCACCAAAAATTACATCATTTTCAGTCAAATCAGTAGTGAAACCCGTCTTATAAAGCTGAGGCCCAGAAGAGAGACTACCACGACTACCCCAAGAATTACCAGCACAGGCGATCGGGCCGTGGACTAAATGAGCAGCATCTGCAATTGGCACAAGAGCAATCATTGCCCCATCAAAAGCACAGCCCCCTTGAGCAGCTCCAGGTTGGGCTTGTTGCGTACAAGACTTATTTTTCTTTCCTGTATTTTTATGCTGATTATGTTCGCATCCCGGCTCATTGAGCAACTCATTAATTTTGCCTTGGGTAATTTTCATCTCTCTTCTCTTATTGGATGGCAGGTGTTATACGAATTCGTAATTCGTAATTAAGAGGCGTCAGATTAAATGTAAATTAGCAGGTTTACATCTGTAGCCTTATTTTGGAGAATTGGTATTAATTGTTCTTGGAATAATTAATTACCAATGACTAACAAATATATTTTGTAACATCCTCCCCACATTCATCAGCAAGGTAAGACAAAGCCCGAAAACGCAAACCCACAAACTCGTCATACAAAGGATTGAGTTTACACAATGCTGGAATATGGAAAGACCGCCCAAACAAATTAATATTTCGCTCAAAAGGGCAACAGCAAGGAATTACTTGACAAATAATATGAGCGAAGCGATTATGTTTAACTTGAATTCCATCCACCAACCGACGCAAAGGATTGAGGATATCTAAAAAGCCTAATTTCTTATACTTACGTGGATGGTAATGCTCATGATGATGATGAGTGTGATGATTGATAGATTCCATAATAAATACCTCAGGTAAATGCTAGGAAGAAAAAGGTAAGTAGGGAATTGGGTACTGGGTAATGGGTACTGGGAAGAATTTAATTCCCTATTCCTTATTCCCTATTCCCTATTCCCCCTTCCTTACCCTTTGGCACTCCGCCAGAGAAGACAATTTCTAACGAATCAAATCGTAAGAAATATCAGTCTTAGAAGGAATGTTAGTGTTATGATCGATGTCCTCGAAGATAGTGTTAACAACCCAGTTGAGGAGGTTAATCACACCTTGATAACCGATAGTGCTGTAGCGGTGTAGGTGGTGACGATCCATAATTGGATAGCCAATTCTCACGAGGGGAACCTTACAATCGCGCCACAGGTACTTACCGTAGGAATTACCGATTAACAAGTCTACGGGTTCAGTGAACAGCAATGAACGCATATGCCACAAGTCCTTACCACCCCAGATTTTGGCTTCCTTGCCGAAGGGGCTAGAATCTAGCAATGCTTGCAATTCTTTCTGGAACTCTTCATTGGAGTTGTGAACCAGAATATGTACAGGTTCAGCACCCAATTCCAACATGAAACCAACTACGCTGTAAACTAAATCTGGGTCGCCGTAGATAGCGAAGCGCTTGCCATGAACCCATGCATGAGAGTCAGTCATAGCATCAACTGCGCGACCGCGTTCGATTTCTAGTTCTTCGGGAATGGGCTTACCACTCAATTCGCTGAGTTTCATCAAAAACTCATCAGTAGCCTTAATACCCCAAGGACGAGAAACTACAACGTCTTGCTTCCATTCTTTAGCGATGTAATCACGAGTTTTGGGAGTAGAGTGAGCTTGCATAACAACTGTAGCTTTAGCATTAATTGCATCTGCTGCATCTTCTAACTTAGTACCACCTGGGTACATATCAAATTCACCTGTGTTAGGTGCATCCAAATAGTCGCTGTTATCTGAGAGAATGGTGTAGTCGATGCCAAACAAAGAAGCAATCCGTTTTACTTCGCGGAGATTACCAACGTAGGTATCAAAACCGGAAATAAAATTGATTTTGCCATTGCTGGTTTCTTTCTTCTTACCTGCGGTTAAGGTAGTCAAAATTCCCTTCATCATGTTATCGTAGCCAGTGATGTGGGAACCGACGAAACTGGGAGTGTGAGCAAAAGGTACAGGGAAATCTTCAGGAACTGAACCTGATTTTTTGGAAGTACCAATAAAAGCTTGTAAGTCATCCCCGATAACCTCTGCCATACAGGTGGTGCAGACAGCAATCATCTTGGGCTTGTAAAGTTGGTAAGAGTTTGCCAAGCCATCAATCATGTTTTGCAATCCACCAAACACCGCTGCATCTTCAGTCATGGAAGAAGATACACCAGAGAAAGGTTCTTTGTAGTGACGGGTTAAGTGGGTGCGGAAGTAAGCCACGCAACCTTGAGAACCTTGCACGAAGGGTAAAGTACCTTCAAAACCCACAGCAGCAAACATTGCGCCCAAAGGTTGGCAACCTTTAGCAGGGTTAACGGTCAAAGCTTCACGAGCAAAGTTCTTTTCACGATACTCCCAACCCTTTGTCCATTCTGCAACCCGTTTTACTTCTTCGGGGTCGTGACCGTTTTCAAACTGTTTCTTATTTTGAAATAGTTGTTGGTACTCTGGCTGGTGGAATAGCTCTACGTGGTCTTGAATTTTGTCGGGATTCTGAGGCATTTCTGGATCTCCAAGCTTACTGAAATCGTTACTAATTAATCAATGGGGAGTGGGAGCTTGTACTAAGCGGCTTGCCTTGAGCGAAGTCGAAAGAAGTCGAAGTATAGGGAGTGGGAATGTGTTCAAAACTCAGAATGCAAAATACAAAACTAATTTGAATTTTGAATTTTGAGTCGCACCAAAGGTGCGCTAGAAGCACAAATTGAATTTTGAATTCCCAACTCCCTCCTGGGGATTTAAAACCCCAGGCTGATTTCTCCCATTTCCTTATACGGCAGCTTTAGCCTTAGCTTCTGCTTTCTTGCTCCAAGGAGCGCCAATTAATCCCCAAGTGGGACTGTTGAGAGCTAAATCCATATCACGAGCAAAGATGGCAAAGCCGTCATAACCGTGATAAGGGCCGGAGTAATCCTTTTGATGGTTTAATTATCTAAAACAGCCTAATGTTTGCAGTAAGCAATGTTAATTCTAAACATTGTTCATTGATAACACATTTATTTTTAGGCTAAATCTAGGCTAAAAACACAGCGATGCATAACCAGGGTAAAGACAAGTATCAGCAAGCCTTTGCAGATTTAGAACCAGTTTCATCTACCGATGGCAGTTTTATAGGTTCAAGTCTGCAAGCACAGCAGCAAAGAGAGCATATGAGAACGAAAGTACTACTGGAATTAGAAAAAGTAAACCTGCGTTTGAAGTCTGCAAAGACAAAGGTAACAATTCGAGAATCGAATGGCAGTTTGCAGTTACGTGCTACGTTACCAATTAAACTGGGAGATCAGGACAAAAACGGAACTGGCAGAAAGCAATACAATCTCAGCTTGAATATTCCCGCTAACTTGGATGGATTAAAGACAGCTGAGGAAGAAGCTTATGAATTAGGCAAGTTAATCGCTCGTAAAACTTTTGAATGGAATGATAAATATTTAGGCAATGAAGCAAGTAAAAAAGATTTCAAAACTATAGGAGAACTACTTGATAAATTTGAAGATGAGTATTTTAAAACTCATAAGCGGACAACAAAAAGCGAACATACTTTTTTTTATTATTTTTCCCGTACCCAGCGATATACTAATCCCAAAGATTTAGCAATTAAAGATAACTTCATCAGTTCACTTGAACAAATAGATAAAGAATGGGCGAGATATAATGCAGCTAGAGCCATATCTGCATTTTGCTCAACATTCAACATCGAAATAGATTTATCTAAATATTCTAAAATGCCCGATCGCAATTCCCGCAACATCCCAACCGATGCAGAAATCATCACAGGGATTAGCAAATTTGCAGAATATTTAAATACCAGAGGCAATCAAGTAAATCAAGAGGTTAAAGATAGCTGGCAACTTTGGCGCTGGACATATGGAATGTTAGCAGTTTTTGGTTTACGTCCCAGGGAAATTTTTATTCACCCTGATATTGATTGGTGGTTAAGTTCAGATAATATAGACATAACTTGGAGGGTGCATAAAGATTGTAAGACAGGGGAAAGACAAGCATTACCCTTACATAAGCAATGGATTGAGGAGTTTGATTTAAAAAATCCTAAATATTTAGATATGTTGGCAACAGCGATTAGTAAAAAAGATAATACTAATCATGCAGAAATCACAGCATTAACACAACGAGTTAGTTGGTGGTTTCGTAAAATCGGGTTAGATTTTAAGCCTTATGATTTACGCCACGCTTGGGCAATTCGAGCGCATATTTTAGGTATACCAATCAAAGCAGCAGCAGATAACTTAGGTCATAGCGTGCAAGTTCACACGCAAACTTATCAGCGTTGGTTCTCACTTGATATGCGGAAATTAGCAATGAATCAGGCGTTGAGTAAAAGGGATGAGATTGAGGTCATTAGAGAGGATAATGCTAGGTTGAAGATGGAGAATGAAAAATTAAAACTGGAGATTGAAAAGTTAAAAATGGAGTTAGTTTATAAACAAAGCTAAATATATTAGACTTCTTGTAAAAATACTTGAACCGTCAGAGACTCAAGTCTCTGCCTAATAGCAAAAGTCCGT
>NZ_JCACKM010000113.1:0-21999 GCF_059505385.1 Desmonostoc vinosum | reverse complement strand
TGCTAGGTGCTTTCCTCAGCTTATCTGCTTTGTATACCAATTAGATAGCTAGGGGGTGCGAGTGCGATCGCTAAATGTCGGCTCAGCATCAAGATTCCACACACTTTCACTAAAGGCGGTAGGATTAGCAGTGAGGGTATCTCTGGTATTCTCTGTACCGACAATAGTATCAATACCTGCAAAGCTAACTGTTCCTGTACCATTAAACCCAGTGGTATCTGCACCATTGAGGGTAAGATTAATCGCTGTGGGGAAGGTGGTAAAGTCGAGGAAGTCGTTTCCTGCTCCTCCAGTTATCAGTCCTGTAGGATTTACACCGTCGTTAAAGCGGAATCTATCTGCGCCTGCACCGGCGTCAATATTAACAGTTGTGACATCGCTAATGATAAAGGTGTCTTCAACACTCCCTCCAGTCAAGTTAGCAATATTATTAAAGCTAATCTGTCCGTTGAGTGTTCCTGTGCCATTGCCGTTGAGAGTCCAGAGATTAGCCTGATTTGCACCTACTAATGTATCATTTCCCCGTCCTGTGAGGTTCTCTGTTTCTGTGAATCCAAATACCCCAGCGATATTACCAGTGTTTGCACCTGTGACATTCCAAGTAACATTCACCCCACCAGGGCCAAATATAGTATCCGCATCTGCACCACCAGTAAAAGATGCTTGACCACCAGAATCTTGTAAAGCTTGAATTAAAGAGGCATCAACAAAAAGAGAATTATCCCCTGCTAAAAGATTGACAGTTATCTGAGTCTGCGATGAAAAGGAGAGAAGCTCAACAGGAGTGTAGTTTGTATTGTCGATACTGTACTCTAAGATGTCGGCATTCACTCGCAGATAAAGACTATCCCCAGCAGCAGAACCTGTAAAAGTTACCCTATTTCCTGTTAATCCTTCGATAAGTAACGGATTGACGTCAGAAGTGACTAAGGGAGAAAGTTCTAGTGGCTGGTTAGCGTCCATAAGTCTTTACTCGAATGAATTTTACTTAAAAATTGCCAGCACAAACTATTGATAGCCTTATTGATCACCAACAAAATGCTGCTTTGGAGCAGGCAGCATTTAATAATCCATAGAACAACAAATTTGCTCTTGGATAATGCTGAAGGAATGTAGGTTATGTAATCTTTTATGAAGTTGTAAACTATATTCCTCCCTAAACTTGCGCTGACAATGGGAGTGAACTAGATTTTCTTAACCCCCCTTTTTCAGGAATCATCAAGAGAGGTAAATCGTATTTAATTGGTATTAAGACTTGCTAACTATTGTTAACTAAGGTTTCTATATAGACATCAAGGGAACAATCTATATTTTTCAGCGATTTTACGTAATTTCTAGCCTAAGTCTGATTAAATCACAATGAATCACATTAAATAGTGAAGAATTGTAATACTTTCAACAGGTCGCGCCCAGGATTTGGAAATTGGGAGCAATCCCAGTACCCTTTAAGGGAAATACTCTCTGTGGTACAGTCAATTTATTCCGATCATCAGTTGTGTTGATTCATCTGGTGCGTTATTGATGACATAATCTTGATCTTGCAAAAACTTATTATTAATAAGCTCTTTGAGTGTTTCTACGTCACTATCCCACTTGTCAATCACTGCACCTACAGCAGCCAAACGTGCTATTGATTCTTCTTGAGTAATCATACGACTAAAGTTAGCCGAGAATAGTACTGCTGGCTTAGTTGTTTGGTCTGGATACTGCAACTTAGCCTCACTAATCTCTAGAAATACCTGTGTTTCATCCAGTTTATAAACTAACCTTATAGAAGCTTCCACAGGTGCATGACCAAAATCTTGCCATGCTCCAGGCTGAAGCAGTTTGCTAAATGTGTAGTTACGTGCGCTCAAATTTTGTGGTTCATAAGGCACAATCCCACGTAAATTAATTCCTACACCTTGATAGCTTAACTGCTTGACTGTTTGGATAAATTGATGAGCTACTATCGGAATCTGTACTTCGCTGGTTTTTTTTGTGGCAATCTTCTCAGCAAAAATTACTCTATTCACTTCTGCAACTATGCTGACACCATTCTGGTAAACAACCTGCGCCGCAGTATTCGTAATAACTGGTGGTCTAGCTAATTCCCAATCGTTAGGGACAATTCCTGTGTACTTGAGAAAGTCTGCGGTCAATATACTGGGGTTTTGATGCCGGATGGCGATCGCTATCAACAGTTCTTGAACTTGAAAATCTTTAATCATATTGCACAGATTTATGTGTGTAGAAATAAAACCTATTTTCTCTTATAAGAGCTTATACGAGAATACACTTATGTAACTATCTTTGGGAATAAATTTTAATTGGGCTTACTTCGCAGAAACCACCATAATTCTAGTGCGATCAATCCTAGTCCGCCTGCTGTAACAGCTGCTTTTGCCCACAATGGTTGCTCAATACGTTGAAATTCTGTATGAGTTTTGTGAGTAGTTTGTGCTACCGCTTTGTGAGTAGCAACGCTCAACAATAGTCCCATACTTGCAATACTGCCAATGATTGCTGTTCTATTCATGATTTCAATGCCTGCATTTGCCAATACTACAACTAAGTCCAGTCCCCAGTCCCCAGTCCCTTCTACCTAATCGGTTGGAAATTTCGCAAACGCAACGCATTCGTGACTACGGAGACGGAACTAAACGCCATTGCTGCACCTGCAATAATGGGGCTGAGTAGCCAACCGAAGATGGGGAAGAGAATTCCGGCTGCAATGGGAATACCAGCAACGTTATAGATAAACGCAAAGAAGAGATTTTGACGAATGTTACGAATTGTGGCGCGAGAAAGTTGAATAGCGGTGACTATTCCCTGTAAATCTCCAGAGATCAGGGTAATGTCACTAGCAGCGATCGCAACATCTGTTCCCGTACCAATCGCTATACCTACATCAGCTTGAGCTAGAGCTGGTGCATCATTGATGCCATCCCCGACCATAGCTACAATCTTACCTTCTAACTGAAGTTTTTTCACAGTTTCGGCTTTTTGATCTGGACGAACTTCGGCAAAGACTCGCTTGATACCTACTTCATGAGCAATGACTGCGGCTGTGCGGCGATTGTCTCCAGTTAACATTACCACTTCTAATCCCATTTTTTGCAATGCGCGAATCGCGTTGACAGAAGAGGGTTTCACTGCATCGGCAATACCTATAATTCCTTGGATTTGGCTATTCACTGCCATCCAAATCACTGTCTTACCTAGATATTCCCAGCGATCGCAATTTTCTTGTAATGTGCTTAGATCAATGCCCAATTCGTTCATCCAACGCTGAGTACCAATTTGTACCAGTTGATTTGACACATATGCTTGCACACCGCTACCTGCGATCGCTGTAAAATCCTCTGCATCGGTTAACTCGACACCTTGAGATTGAGTATAATTGACGACTGCTTCCGCTAGAGGATGTTCGGAATTACGTTCAACGGCTGCGGCAAGGCGTAGGAGATTTTGCTCGTTGCTATTGGCTGTACCGTTGAGGGTTACAAAGTCGGTGACGGTGGGTTTACCTTGGGTAATTGTGCCTGTTTTGTCAAGCACCACAGTCTTGAGCTTGTGCGCGAGTTCTAAACTTTCTGCTCCTTTGATGAGGATGCCGTTTTCGGCCCCCTTACCCGTTCCTACCATAATCGAAGTTGGCGTTGCTAAACCAAGGGCACATGGGCAAGCAATAATTAACACACCGACAGTGGTAATTAGTGCCATTGTGACATTGCCCATGACGTTATACCAAATAATGAAGGTGGCGATCGCGATCGCAATTACAGCAGGTACAAACCATCCAGTGACTTGATCTGCCAATCGCTGAATCGGCGCTTTTGAGCCTTGTGCTTGCTGCACTAGCTTGACAATTTGCGCCAAAAATGTATCTTTACCTACTCGTGTCGCCCGGAATTTAAAGCTACCAGTTTTGTTGATTGTGGCTCCAATCACTTCATCCCCTGGCTGCTTCTTCACAGGCACACTTTCACCAGTCACCATTGCCTCATCAATAGTTGAGGAACCATCAATAATCTCGCCATCGACTGGAATCTTTTCGCCTGGACGCACAAAAACAATATCGCCTTTAATCACCTCGATAATTGGGATGTCTACCTCTATGCCATTGCGAAGGACGCGAGCAGTTTTAGCTTGCAAGCCGATTAACTGACGAATCGCTTGAGAAGTTTTTCCTTTGGCACGATTTTCTAGCGATCGTCCCAGCAAAATCAAAGTGATGATAATTACAGATGCTTCGTAATATACATCAGCAGGTAATCCTTGATTAGTGAAAAACCCAGGCCAGAATGTGGGGAACAGAGAATACACATAAGCGGCACCTGTACCAATTGCCACTAAAGTATCCATAGTTGCTGTGTGACGTTTTAGAGCTTTCCCAGCATTGATAAAGAAAGATGCGCCACACCAAAATAGCACAATCGTTGCTAGCACCAGCTGTAGCCAAGGATTATGCAGCCACATGGGAATCAAGGGAATGGACAACCCCGTCATCATCGGTAATGAGCCAATAAATAAAATAGTGCTGATAACGCCGCCAACCCAAATTTTTCTGACTAACGCTTGAGTTTCTGCTTGGCGTTCCTGCTGTCCTGCATCATCTTTTGCAGTAAATAAATCATCGTCTTGCATCGGTTGAGCAGAATATCCCGCAGCACCTATCACATCACAAATCGCTTCTAGGCTAGTTTTTCTGGGGTCGTAGTTGACAGTGGCTTGCTCTGCCCCAAAGTTGACACTACATTCATTCACACCAGGAACAGAGCGAATTGCCTGTGCAATTGTGTTGGCACACGAAACGCAACTCATGCCTCGTAGCTTTAAATTCGCGTTTTCCATATTTGATGGGGAGTGGGGAATTGTGTAAGGCTGGGTTTACAGATATAATTAGTGGTTTATCGCATTAATTTTGATAGGCTGCGAGATCCCCGACTTTTTCCAAAAGTTGGGGATCTGAATCACCGTTAACCAATCAAATTTAATGAAATGAACTACTAGAAAAATTAGTGGGCAGCTACGGTGTAGCCTGCTGATGTAATTGCTTCTGTAATCGCAGTTTCCAAAGCTTGAGTTTCGATGTTGACAAGTTTGGTTTTGGGATCAGCCTGAACTGTTGCAGTTGGGTCAACCGTTTGAATCGCTTTGGTAATGGTTTCACCACAAGCTGAGCAAGCCATGTTAGGAACTTTGAGTTGCAATGTCATGATTTCAATTTTGATGAACTATCTCTATCTTTAATTCTCTAGTTGGCTGGAGAGTCAAGGAAAAACTAAAAAAAATTTATAAAAAATTAGACTTCTTGCAAAAATACTTGAACCGTCAGAGACTGAAGTCTCTGCCTAATAGCAAAAGTCCGTTTCAACGGACTAAAAATACTGTTATTAGTCGGTTTCAACCGACTTGAGTTATCAGCCAGAAAATAAATTTTCTGGCGAGTATCCGACTTTTGCAAGAGGTCTATTATGCCGAAAACCTTGAGTAACAGGCGCATAGTGCCGCCCAAGCGTACTTTAGGCAAGGGATGAAGGCTAATGTAAGGGATTGGGCAGAAAAAGAACAAACACTAATTTCCCGTGGGCTTCTCTGCGAGACGCTACGCGTAGCAAGATCCCGTAGGGTACGACTTTGCTCAGCCCAGTCTCCACTACCCAGTCCCCAATATCAATTCAAAGGCTCCATAACTGCCCTTAAACCCTTGCTATCAAGGATTTTGACCATTTCTTTAGCGTTGTATTCGCTGGTAAAGACTCCTACTTGCATGACTTTTTGACCTTGCCAGACTGTGGGGAAAGCGCCAGGAGCAAGCGATCGCACTAAATCCCGATCTTTGTCAGTTGCAAATTGTACTACCACACGGTAACGTATGCTAGGCTGTGTAGCACGAGCAGGTGGTAATGATTCTCCACCAATAGACCCAGTTGGAGAAGTTTGTGGTAATGGTAAGTTCGGTAAATTGCGAGTATTGCCATCAGGAAGTGGCAGAAGACCTAAATCGCCAGGTGACGCAGCTTCTAAGACTGGCAATGGTTTACCAGATATCTGTGCTGTTGAGTTAGATGAGGGCCCAGGTGCTGTAAATTCAATCGTGTTGGGATCAATCTGCACATAATTTACCTGTGGCGTTTCTGGTTTGGGAGTGGTATTTGTCTCAGGGACGACTTGATTATCAGTAGGTACTTGTCCATTTGGCAGACTTGTAGGAATAGGAAAACCAGTAACCTTTGAGGTACGTGGTTTAGGTGGTTGTTGATTAGATCTGGGTATAGCAACTGGTAGCTTAGCTGGCAGTAATGGCAACAGTTGGCTATTTAATTGCGGATTAGTACTATTATTTGGAGGAATTGGACGGTTGTTAGCAGTGTCAGCAACTCCGGGAGCAGCAAAACTGATTTCTCCGCTAGAGGGTACTTCTTGTATGCGACTGGAGACAGGAGGGTTTTGGGGTTCTAGTGCTGTTGTACCGCTGAGATCTACCTTACCTTGAATGCGACTACTGACCAGGTTGTTTCCAGCAGCAGAAATTATTTGCTTGGCAGTGCTGGTATTAATGTCGTAGCGAGCATTATTTTGAAATTGATTACCCCCCGGTTCGGACGCGTTGCCTAAATCTGGCATTGCTTGAGCGATCGCCACTAAACCGTCTTCTTTACTGCCTTGAATTAAATTATTTCGCAAAATTGGGCGAGCATTTGCTTGCACTAAAACACCTGCTCTATTTTGCTGAATTTGATTACCCACCACCAAAGGGGCAGCATTTTGGGCGATATTGATCCCATAGCCAGTTTGCTCAAAGATATTTTCCCGCACTTGCGGACGAGAGTTACCAGCAATTGTTAGTCCATTCGCCCCATTACGATAAAAGTAATTCTTGCTAATGGTTGGTGCAGCGTTACCTGTGACGGAAATCCCATCTTGAGTACTGCCAGTAAAAGTATTTTCTGCGATCGCCGGATTGCTAGATTCAATCCACAAACCGTAACCACGGGGATTAGAGTTACTTACCGTCACCCCAGTCAAACTGGCTTGGTTTGCTCCTACAATGGTGACGTTTTGACCACCAAAGCTGCGACTGAGATAATTACCACCACCTTGAATCGTGATATCCTTACCTTTATTCTCAGGATTGCCTTGAATAGAAACCCCCTGTTTCATCATCAAAGGAAATGTCTCTCCTGTTTCAGCACTGTAAGTACCTGGAGAGAGGATAATCACAGTATTGACGTTGGCTATTCGTAGTGCTTGAGTAATTGTTTTGAAAGGAGTGCGATCGCTACCATTGCCTGTATTGTCATCTCCTACACTGGGATTGACAAACAGTGTATTCTCACCAATAGGCGTTGTCATTTCTGGTGTAGATGGCATTTGAGCAATGGCGCTACCAAAGCTCAAACCTAAAAATGCTACACCCATCATTCCAGTACCCACAGTAAAATTCAGTACTGAACAACCAGCTACAGAAAGCATTACTGATTCTATAAACATCAGCTTTGCAGATGTGACAGATGCTCTAAGGTATTTAGGAAACACAAGAGAACTCCTTAAAACCAAAAATAACTTTTTATGTTTTTACTTGCTAGTACTAATACGTAAGCATCAAAAGTTCTATTGTTCCAAACTTTTGACTTTTTGTTAGATGGTGTGTCTATTGCTGTCGATGAGTACTAGTATGTCGATAATGTTACCCACATATTGACCGATTGGCTCATTTTGTGGGAATTGGGAATTATGTAGTGATTTGTCATTAACTAACTACTTCGACTACTACATTCTCAATTCTCAATTGCCAATTCAGCTACTTTTATCAGAACCTATGCAAACATGAGATAATTGTCAAAAAATCTTATCACTGGGTTGTCTTGAGTACGCCTGGCAAATCTCTAGTAAAATTAGCAAACTCATTTTAGGTCGTGATTAATAAAACATATGATAATTCGTTTTTCGCTGAAAGCACCAATGGGGTTGTGGTAATGGTCGAGCCATACAGCCAAACAGAGCAAATACAGCAAGTTGTCTACCGAATCTTAGACGCTAATTTAGACCGCGCTCGTGAAGGCTTGCGAATTATCGAGGAATGGTGTCGCTTTGGTTTAAATAATAGCCAACTGGCTGTTGAATGCAAACACCTGCGGCAAGAAATAGCTAAATGGCATACTTCTGAGTTGCGAGCAGCACGCGATACACCAGGCGATCCGGGAACTGAATTGACTCATCCCCAAGAAGAACAAAGAGCTAGTATTAAATTAGTGTTGCAAGCTAATTTTTGCCGTGTCCAAGAAGCACTACGGGTGCTGGAAGAATACAGCAAGCTTTATAACCCGAATATGGGTAAAGCTTGTAAGCAAATGCGCTATCGAGTTTATACCCTAGAAAGCAGTTTAATGGGTCATCAGCGCCATCAATTGTTGTGGCGATCGCGTCTTTATCTTGTGACTTCCCCTGGTGAAAACTTTTTCGGCGCTGTGGAAGCTGCACTCAAAGGTGGATTAACGCTTGTACAATACCGCGACAAAACCGCCGATGATTCTATACGTCTAGAACAAGCCAAACAATTGCGGCAATTATGCCATACCTACGGTGCATTGTTCATCGTTAATGATCGCGTAGATTTAGCTTTGGCAGTAGATGCCGATGGTGTGCATCTAGGACAGCAAGATATGCCAATTGCGATCGCACGTCAATTACTCGGCCCCCAAAGATTAATCGGTATGTCCACCACAAATTCCGAAGAAATGCAAAGGGCAATTACAGAAGGCGTAGATTATATTGGCGTCGGCCCAGTTTATGAAACTCCCACCAAAGTTGGCAAAGCAGCAGCAGGTTTAGATTATGTCATCTATGCTGCTAGAAATTGTTCAATTCCCTGGTTTGCCATTGGTGGTATAGATGCAAATAATATTAATGATGTCATCGACGCTGGAGCAGAACGTGTAGCAGTAGTGCGATCGCTAATGCAAGCTGAACAACCTACCTTAGTAACGCAATATTTTCTGTCTCAACTCAATCGTATTAAACTCAGGCCATAAAAGGGAACAGGGAAAAGTGATAACTAAAACTTGCGGGCATTAGTGTAGTGGAGTGTAGCTTATTCGACTTTGAACTTTTACTTTTTTTCGGTAACAATTTTCCATTCAAAAAAATTAACTAAATTCAACAACAAGTTTCCTTATGTCTCATGAGATTATGCTTCAAGTCAATGGGGAAACCCAAAGTTGCGCGTCTCAAACTCTTTTACCCGACTTACTGCAACAGTTAGGTTTCAATCCCCGCTTAGTCGCAGTAGAGTATAACGGCGAAATCTTACACCGCCAGTTCTGGCAACAAACAACAATCCAACCAGGCGATCGCTTAGAAGTAGTGACAATCGTCGGTGGGGGATGAGGGAGGTTGTTCTAAGTTGACAATTAAATAAACAAACCAACTCACCAACCAAAAGATCAGGGAGAGTCAATAATTACGAATTACGAATTCGCTCGATTACTGCGTAGCCGAAACTCACCAACCAAAAGATGAGGGAGAGTCAATAATTACGAATTACGTTAGCGTTAGCGAAGCGGTAGCGAGGTACGAGCGTCAGCGGTAGCGAGTCCTCGATAGCGTTAGCGTAAAGCCTACGGCATAGCTTCGCTTAGAGCGACGCAGGAGCGTCGCGTCATTACGAATTCCGAATTACGAATTCCCCACTTTCAAGATAGATTATGGATAAACGCTATTTTTTACAAGCTAGTGTAGTTATAGTTGGCGCGGCATTGTCAACACGTTATATCAATCAGAGGACAGAGGTCATGACAACTTCCAATACTGAGTTTGAAATTACAAAGCCTGATGAAGAGTGGCGCAAAGTGTTGACGCCGGAGCAGTTTCATGTATTGCGTAAACATGGTACAGAACGCGCTCACACTAGCCCACTAGATAAGCAATATGCTCAAGGGACTTACCTTTGTGCTGCGTGCGAACAGCAACTGTTCATAGCTGATACCAAATTTAACAGTGGCACTGGTTGGCCCAGCTTTTTTAACCCAATTGAAGGTGCGATCGCCACTACTGTAGATCGGTCGTTTTTGATGACTAGAACTGAAGTACATTGCAGTCGCTGTGGTGGACATCTAGGTCATGTATTTGACGACGGCCCTGCACCCACTGGTAAACGCTACTGTATGAATGGTGTGGCTTTGAAGTTTGTTCCTGCCGAATGATCAGTTAATAAACTGTTACCGATTTAAATTGCACATTCCCTAGTAGTTGTCATTAGTCATTTATCCTTTGTCAATACTAATGGCTAATGACAGTCTTTACCCCTGGTAATATAAAGGATGCAGCCATCCAGATTTATTTTTGGAAGTGAAAATATACCTATTAAAATCTCCTGCACTGATGCCGGAGGACTAGCTGGTAACTGATAACTGTTAACTGATAACTGAGAACTGGAGAGCAAAATCTTGGGAATAGAACTACGCAGTTTCGTATTTCTCGATAACCTGCAACCTCAACATGCAGCATATATAGGAACAGTAGCCCAAGGTTTTTTACCATTACCAGGAGATACATCGTTGTGGATTGAAATCTCTCCTGGTATTGAAATTAACCGTATTACCGACGTAGCGCTCAAATCTGCTTCTGTTCGTCCAGGGGTACAAGTAGTCGAACGCTTGTATGGTCTATTAGAAGTTCATTCTGCCTCTCAAGGAGAAACGCGAGCTGCTGGTCAAGCTATTTTAGCGATGCTGGGAGTCAAAAAAGAAGAATGTCTGAAACCGCGTGTCGTTTCTACCCAGATTATCCGCAACATTGACGCTTACCAAACACAATTGATCAATCGCACGCGTCGGGGACAGCTACTCTTAGCAGGACAAACGCTGTATGTCTTAGAAGTTGAACCCGCTGCTTATGCTGCACTGGCAGCGAATGAAGCAGAAAAAGCCGCAGCAATTAATATCTTGGAAGTCCAAGCTGTAGGTAGCTTTGGACGGCTTTACTTAGGTGGGCAAGAGCAAGATATTCTAGCAGGTGCGGCAGGAGCGTTAACAGCGATTGAAAGTGTAGCTGGCCGAGTTCCTCAAAGTGGGCGTCACGAGTAAAGGAGAGAAAATGGCAAATCAAGAGCATCTAGCTTTATTGAAAGCAGGTGCAATCACATGGCATGACTGGAGAAAGCAAAATCACCAGATTAAACCAGATTTCACCGCTGCCAACTTGCAAGGAGTGAACTTAAGCCGGGTAGATTTGAGTCATGCTGTACTCGTGGGAGCAAATCTCACGGGTGCTGATTTGAGTAGTGCTAGTCTCCACAAAGCCAACCTTGTAGAGGCTAACCTGAGTGAGACGAACTTGAGTGTTGCTGACTTGAGTGGTGCGACACTCGCTCAGGCAGATTTGCGTCGTGCTAATTTGATTGGTGCTAATTTGAGTAGGGTAAATCTGCGAGGTGCTGCGATCGCAGATGCTAATCTCATAGGGACTGACCTCAGAGGCGCTAACTTAAAAGAAGCAGATTTAGGTACGGCAAAGCTCATTCGGACTAATCTTTGTTTTGCTAACCTCATCGCCGCTAACTTAATCGAGGCTGACTTCAGCGAAGCCAACCTGCACCAAGCAGAATTAATCGGGGCTTACCTTTATAAAACTGACTTATACAAAACTAATCTCAGCAAAGCTCACCTAAGTGGTGCGTACCTATTGCGGGCAAATCTCAGCGAAGCTGACTTGAGAGACGCTAACTTGGGATGGGCAAACCTTACAGGAGCAAACTTTGCAGGAGCTAATCTCACAGGTGCAAACCTCAGAGGAGCTAATATCAAAGGTGCTAACTTCAGCGGCGTCAACCTTCAACATACAACGATGCCTGATTCTTCATCCCCTTGCTAAACATAGCAGTACTCACTATATGTTATCTATTTGACAATTACTATTAGTTTGAGCGCTGATTTCTAAAGTAAAGATAAAGACAAACTGAGACTGCTAAGTAAATGAGTATGATGCCAACAGTTAAAAGTTAGCAAATCAATCAAAAAGCTGTCTGATTCGAGAATTGAAGCCGCAAAAATAGCAATTTCTTGAAAAACTTATGGGTGCTTTTATTTATCCAATCTACACCTTAGCTAGTGTAGGGTTGGTGCTATGGGAGATTAGCTTATTTCAACAAGAACAAAAAATTAGCACAATTCTGCTAATTGTCGTACTGGCTGGTATGACATACGACAATTTGATTATTTCAATCGGTTGCATAATTAATGAAGGCGATTTATTAAAAACATTAAATCGCTTGCGCTTTACATTACACAATTTGTTTGTACCACTGCTGGTGGTAACTGCCGTCCAAATCAGCCATAACGCTGGTGTTGTGTGGATGAAAAACTCGCTGGTACATTATGGAGGCTGGGCGATCGCTTTCAGTCTAATCATACTTGGTTTAGTATCTGAATTTCGCTCTCAAGAACTGACACCAACATATTCTGCTGGTACCTTGCGTTACAAACCTCAAAGTAGTGAAATACCTATTTTGACCATCTTGACTGCCATATTAGTGGCTGTGGCAGGAATTTATATCTGGTATGAAATCCAATGGCCATGGATGTTGGTAGGAACGTTAGTCATGCTTTTTGGTAATGCTTTATCTGCCAGGTTTTTTAGTTCTATCGTTAGTTCATTTGTTGATTTTCTATTTATTCTAGCTTTATTGGCAACAGATTTAATAGTGCTTTAATTTTTGCTCTTTTGTCACAATATCACCCTCTTACCAATTTGTTAAACATATTTTTGTTGAAATTTTGATCACAGTTTATGTGAGGGAATTTTCATATCATGATCACAAAAGTTTTTACATTTTCTCTACTTTTTACATTTGCTTTTTTGTTAGTCTGGTCTTTAGTTTCTACCTGGTACTTTCAACTGGTAGCTCGCTTAAGTCTGCAAATTCATCACTCAGATGGCAGAACCATACCTAGGCAAGCTCCCAAAATGTTAGTAGGTAATTTGGTTGACGTTTATCGGGCAAAAAATCGTTTATCCGCTTATCATGGGTTTCACGAAAAATTCGGTGAGATTGTCCAAATTTTCTGGTTATGGCGACAACAAATTTCTGTCACTAACTACCAAATGGCTCGTCGTATCCTCATTTATAACCAGAAAAACTATGAAAAATTTACCCCCAATTCGCTAATTCAGAAACTCTATGGTTCAAGCGTCCTCACCAACACAGGAGATAATTGGCAACGACACCGCTTGTTAATGAATGAAGTTTTTTCGAGAAAGCATGTTAAAGGTTTTCATGATATTTTTGTTGACTACTCAGAAAGACTTGCTCACCAATGGAGCAAGCGCATTGATCAAGCTGGAGAGAATATTAAACTTAACATTTATGACGATTTAAACGCCTTGTTTTTAGATATTGTCGGTAAAACATCCATGAGTCATGATTTTGCTGCTCTCAATGGGGAAGCTAATCAGTTTCTCGCAAATATCAAATATATTCTGAATCAAAGTACTCGACCTGTACACCAATTTACCAAATGGTGGCAACACCTACCCTTATCTTCTAACCACAAACTTGCAGATGCCTTTAAATATGTAGATAACTTTCTCAATGAGTTGATTGAAGCTAGAAAAAATATCAATAAACAATCAAATTCAAACTCATCTAATGTACTAGATTTGTTATTGCAAGCAACTGATTTTTTTGAGGATAATATACAGCCTTTAACAGATAAAGAAGTCCGGGATAATCTACTCGCTATTATCGTAAATGGGCATGAGACTGTGGCTACAAGCGTATCTCTAACTTTATACTCACTAGCTCAACATCCTGAAATATTAGCTCGTGTACAAGCAGAGATAGCTGAAGTCATGGAAAAGGGAGGAGGACAATTAACAACCGCAGGTGTTGCAGAGCTTAACTATTTAGATTATGTTTTACTGGAATCGTTGCGTTTATATCCTCCAATGGCAGGGTTACAGCGAATTAGCCTCAATAGTGATGTTCTAGAGGGTTGGGCAATTCCTTCGCAACAAGCAGTAGGTATTACTTTTGGGCCATTACACGCAAATCCTGAATACTTTGGGGCTAATCCAGAGCATTTCAATCCCGATCGCTATCTTGACACAGAAGGTGTACCTGCCTTGGCAGGTGCTGTAGTCACCACCAAAGAAAGTACTCCCCTTAGTTTTTCCCAAGAGTGTCCTGTAAAATGGCTGCACTCTCTAGCTAAGCATGACAAAGGCAGAACAAAGGCAGGTGTTTGTTTACCACTGACATTCGGTGATGGTGCTAGAAAATGCTTAGGAGAGCATTTCGCGATGTATGAAATGAAGGTAGCACTAGCTGTGTTGCTCTATAGATTTAACTTGCAAGTAGCGCCTAACTTTGAAGCCGATTTAGAACTAGGAAAATTTGGATTATTTATTTCTATGTTTCCTAAAACGGGAATTGAATTGATTGTTAGTCGCCGTAAAGTTTAAAGTGATGTTGGTTACTGAGCGGAGTCGAAGTAACCAACACTCTATATCCTGTTGTTAGCAGAGTTTTTTTGAGGGATTAACGTCGTGGCTATTGAAGGATATATTTGGCTATATTGGCTGTTCTGTTTACTCGCTACGATGATTGTAGTTGCAAATAAAAAGTTTGCTGAGCAATTGCTCTATCCTGATGCAGATTCGACACATCAAGAGAACGGTTACAAAATTTCTCTAGTTTTAGGATGGGTAACGACGCTCATCGCAGCTGTCATTTACGTGATGTTTACAATTAAAACTGTTACAGGTTCCTATCAACTACCAGACTTAATATTGTTTGCGTTTGTGAATGGAGTTTTGGAACAATTTATGTTTATTTTTTGGTTTTTGGTAGGTTGCTATTTGGGACAAAAGCAGTTTCCTAACAAGCCAATTACTATATTTATTTGTGGATATATTAGCTATGTTTTTTACTCGGGATTAATTCATCCGTTTTTTTGGTTCCAAATCCTACCAAAGCATGAACCCTTTACACCCATGGCTTTCATACTGCCTTTTATGTCCATTTTTTGGATGTGGTTGTTATGGAGATATCGAGCAGTTGGCGCTATTATTGCGATGCATATTGTTATAGATTTTTTGACAATAGGGCATTTGCATTTTCATTGGTTTGAGTCTATACAATTTTTGACTAGACAAAATTTTAACTAAATTCCTCACTTTTCCCACTTTTCCTACTTTTTATTTCAAGAAATTTTCTTTATTTTCTTTAAAGTTTTTGATCATGTTATCGTAGTAAAATAATCAAGAAACATGTGAGTACTTGATGGTTGCCAAAGGGGGAACTTTCAACTGTTCGTAGGGCTGGGTACTGGAGACTAAGGACTGGAAACTGGGAAGGAGATATAGTTTAAATTCTTCAATCCTCAGTAGCTAATTCCTAATCCCCAATCTCTTTTATACATTTATACAAGTATACGCTTTACAAGCGATCGCTTTACGTAGTTAGTAGTGACAAAACGACGCATTGCTAAAGCATTCATAGCAAGGACTAAGGTTTGGGGTTGAGCATTACCAAAGCTTTAGTGATTTGCATGGCTATAAAGTTTGGGCAGAATCTACGTAGGAATAAGGAGTCATTTGACCTTTACCCTACTTAGAGGTGTTTCGGCTGAAGCAAGTGGGGCGATCGCCCATATCGCCCCATTTTCCTCATTTATAATGTCATGAAATTTTAGCAACTTAACACACAAATGTCTTCATAGAAAAGTCACTGACACTAATAAAAGTGGGAAAAGTGTGTCAAGTAGTTTTTTAGTTTAGTTAATCACTAGAGATATTAACTTTGTTGAGCAAGCTACAAGGAAGATTCTTTTTATCTATAGTTTAAATTACATATATTGATGATTATAATCCAATTCATATTTTAGAATAAACGAATATATTTCAACAATAAATAATTTTGTTAGCAATTGTAGAGTTAATTTAATCAAAACTCTGCCTAAATTTGTGTTTTTATAACTGGTAATTTGTGATTTATAAAAGAAATCACAGATGTTTTATCAAAAAACAAAGGTTTATAACCTTACCCGTAAATAGTGCAAAAAATCCTTGTAAGCTGTCGTGCTTATAAATTGCACTCTTGATTTGTAAGTAAGATGCTCCCTGCCCCCTGCTCTTTTGCGGTTTCAACGCGCAAATTAAATGCTTAACAGCTTATTAGGCTGTGTTATTTATTGATTAAATCAAGATTTAAAAGCGCAAAAACATTTATAAATATAAATTTAATGTCTAAATGCACAGATTCAAAATTATGTACTAAAAACAATTTGTTTTTGCAATGTGGCTACTATGCACAGTACTATAATTGCTATATTATCTAACTGCTGGGATGTTTTGTATCAAATAATACAAAAATGCCCTTTTGGCTATACTTTTAGTTCATCAAATGACCCTTTATAAGTATCAAGTCGGTGGTAGTCTAACTATTGATGCTCCTAGTTATATAGAACGACAAGCCGACGCACAACTTTATGAAGCGCTGAAAGCAGGTGAGTTTTGTTATGTTCTAAACTCTAGACAAATGGGTAAGTCATCGCTGTTAGTTAGAACTCGGCATCGTTTACAACAAGAAGGTTTTAAATGTGCCACCGTTGATATGACTAATATTGGCTGTCAGAACATTACTCCTGGACAGTGGTATAAGGGGATAGTTGGTGAATTATGGCTAGGCTTTAAATTGTTAAGTAAAGTTAATCTTAAAGCTTGGTGGCAAGAGCAAGAAGATTTACCTTTACTCCAAAGGCTGAGTCGGTTTATTTCCGAAGTTCTGTTAGTAGAATTTCCTAGCGAAAGGATTTTTGTATTTATTGACGAAGTTGATAGTATTAAAGGCTTAGATTTTTCTGTAGATGATTTTTTTGCTTTGATTCGGTTTTGTTATAACCAGCGAGCTATCAATCCAGAATACAAGCGTCTTACATTTGTAATCTTTGGTGTGATTACACCATCAGATTTAATCGAAGATCCACAGCGCACGCCATTTAATATTGGTAAAGCGATTGAACTGCATGGTTTTACTTTAGATGAAGTTCAGCCATTAGCTAAAGGATTAAAATTTTCCGAAAGTAATACTCAAGGAATTCTCAAAGAAATTTTAACTTGGACGGGAGGACAACCTTTTCTGACGCAAAAATTGTGTCAGTTGGTGATGAATTTCAGTCAAGATACGGTAAGTGGAACGCTCTTAATTCCTCCTGGTACTGAAGCCTTTTGGGTTGAAAGTATTGTGAGGTCTCAAATTATTCAAAAGTGGGAATCGCAGGATGATCCGGAGCATTTACGAACGATTCGCGATCGCATCCTCAGCAATGAACAAATGTCAGGACGGACACTAGGAATCTACCAGCAAATTTTAGCTGGAATAAAAGTACCAACCGATGATAGTCGAGAACAAATTGAACTACTATTGTCGGGGTTGGTGATCAGTCGGCAGAGATATCTAGAGGCCAAAAATCCAATTTACCAAGCAGTCTTTAGCTCAGAATGGGTTGCCAAACAATTAGAAAATCTTCGCCCTTACGCGCAAAATTTCAATGTTTGGATAACCTCAAATGAGCAAGATGAATCACAACTCCTAGAGGGAGCAGTATTGCAGTCAGCACTAGCTTGGTCAAAAAATAAAAAACTTAGCGATTTCGATTATCGCTTCTTAGCTGCTAGTCAAGAACTAGCACAACAAAAAATAGAAGGCGATTTAGTAGCAGAAAAACAAGCCAGACAACTCGAACGAGAAAAAGCAGAATTTGCCATACTTGCTGCCAAGCAAGCAAATCAGATTTTGGCAAACGCCCGCAAAACTGCTAAACGCAACGTCCAAAAACTACGTTTGGGCAAAGGTTGGATTGGGAGTATTGCCAGTGGAATTACCAGTCTAATTATCCTGATACGTTTTACTGGATTACTACAAGGTACAGAGTGGGCAATGCTGGATCGATATTTTCAAGCACGTGCTTCAGCAAAAATTGACCCTTACATTACTGTGATCACAATTAACGAGTCAGATATTCAACTGGTTGGTCAGTATCCTTTACCAGACCAAGTTTTGGCTCAAGCTATCCAGACTTTAAAAACTTATCAACCCAAAGCAATTGGACTAGATTTGTATCGAAATTTGCCTGTACAACCAGGTTATGAAAAATTAGTGAGACAATTTAGCACAACTCCCACTTTGATTGGTATTGAAAAGGTAGTGGGTAGCAAGATTGCTCCACCGCCGATTTTAGCTGAATTAGATCAAGTGGGTCTTGCCGATCAAGTTTTGGATGGAGATGGAAAACTACGTCGGGCTTTGCTGTCAGTTCGACTAAAAAATGGCAAATTACGCCTTAATTTGGGTTTGCAACTTGCACTAAACTATTTAGAAACTGTTGGTATTACTGCCCAATCCCTACCCAACCATCCTGAGCAAATGCAGCTAGGAAAAACAGTATTGGTTCCCTTTCAAGCGAATGATGGGGGTTATGTGCGAGCTGATGATGGTGGGTATCAGATTTTACTCAACTTTTATGGTACTCAAGAACAGTTTGAGACTTTTACGATCGCGGATTTACTAGCCAATCGGATACCATCACAAAAATTACGCGATCGCATCATTTTAATTGGTTCAACTGCTGAAAGCGTCAACGATTACTTTCAAACACCTTACAGCCACCAGCTATTTGGCCCTCCCAAACGAATGCCGGGTGTATTAATTCATGCAAGTATTACCAGCCAAATTTTGAATGCCGCACTGCACGCCAGACCAACACTGAGGGTTTGGTCTGAACCAATCGAGTTCTTGTGGATTTTATTTTGGTGTGGCGTGGGAGCAGCTTTAAGCTGGCAATTCAAATCAATTAGACTGATGATATTTGTTGTGGTGATCGCCACAACAGTACTTATCGCAATTACTTATCTTACCTTTTTGCAGGGTTGGTGGATTCCTACTATTCCCCCACTGATTGGACTTGTGTTTGCTGCTATTACTTTACCAATTATTACCAATAAGCATATAGAAAAAATTCAACTTCATCAAACAGTAATACTTTTAGTTAACATAGCTCAAGCACAACCTGCCGCCGGACAAATTGCCATTGAATATCTCAAGCAAGCAGAAAGCCCAGAAAATCAAGCCTTTATTGAGAAAATAATTTGTGATTCGTAATTGGGAAATGATTTAGACGCTCCAACTGACTTGAATGTTTGATAAATTAAGAACGTGAAAGCGGTCAGAGCAATGGCACAAACTAAATCTTTATCTATTGACTTCTCTAAAGAAAAGGAAGATGGATATAAGCGAGTATTCTCGCGATCGCCTCTTCTCACAAGTCTAGCAGCCAATTGGGATGGTGTTTACTTAGCCTATGATTGTCACCTGCCTGGCGAGATCCCTGAAGTTTTTGCTAAACAGCACGGCATCGCTATTTTTACCGAAATTACAACGCCAATTCCTACAGAACGAACGTTAGACGGGCGCTTCCGTAATGAGCAAATAGTTGAAGGTGATATTGTTGTCAACCCAGCCAATACGGGGCATCGTGCTTGTTGGCACGCGACAGGCGGTGTGCTGTATTTGGGTTTTGAGCCTAGTGTTTTCGCCCATGCAATTTATGAATCAGTAGATGGCGATCGCGTAGAACTTTTGCCACATTTTGCCAAACCAGATCCTTTAGTATATCAAATAGGGTTAGCACTCAAGTCTGCGTTAGAAAATTACGGTGTAGCCAGTCGTTTTTACGCACAAGCAATGACAAACGCTCTGTTTGTCCATCTTTTGCAGCACTACTGTACACAGCAATTTATTATTTGTGAGCATTCAGGCGGTTTAGTTAAACACAAGTTACAGCAAGTTATTGATTATATCAATGCTCATCTCCATCAAGATCTAAGCTTAAGAGAGCTTGCAACTCTTGTACAGATGAGTCCTCATTACTTTTGCCAACTATTTAAACAGTCCACCCACACAACCCCTCATCAATATATTATTCGCTGTCGCATTGACAGAGCAAAACAGTTATTAATTCAAGGACAGCTTTCCATTGCAGAGATTGCGACTCAAGTTGGTTTTGTCGATCAAAGTCATCTCAATCGCCACTTTAAGCGGCTAATGGGAGTAACTCCCAAAACATTGCTGCAAAAATACACAAAATAGCAAAAATATCCAAAAATCGGACGAATATCCAAGACAGCACACTGTTAACTGTTGAAAATAGGGAGACGCGGTGAGACAGCGAGTAAAGGAGGGTTTCCCTCCGCAGGCGACTGCGAACCCGTTCGCTGAAAGCGTTCCCGTTCGCGCAGCGTCTCCGATAGGAGAAGGGTAGGGGGACGCGGAGAATAATCAATGACAATTCCCAGCGATGCACTGAGCTTGCCGAAGTGTCCCCAGTCCCCCTAATCCCCACTCCCTCTGGGAGCGGGGGCCCCGAGTTCCCTAGTCCCCAAGAGAGACCTTATGATCACTGACGGTAAAAATACTGAAATCAAAAGAAGAATTGAAACTAGAACTGACCCCATGCTCATTAATATGGGCCCGCATCATCCTTCAATGCATGGGTGTTTCAGGTTAATTGTCACCCTCGATGGTGAGGATGTGATGGATTGTGAGCCAGTTATTGGCTACTTGCACAGAGGGATGGAAAAAATTGCTGAGAACCGCACCAATATTATGTATGTCCCCTATGTTAGTCGGTGGGACTATGCAGCAGGAATGTTTAACGAAGCAGTTACAGTTAATGCCCCAGAAAAATTGGCTGAGATTACTGTGCCCAAACGTGCTAGTTACATCCGTGTGATCATGCTGGAGTTGAACCGAATTGCCAACCACTTGCTGTGGTTGGGGCCGTTCCTACTTGATACTGGTGCTGGAACTCCCTTTTTCTATATCTTTCGAGAACGAGAGTTGATTTATGATCTGTGGGAAGCTGCTACAGGTTATCGGATGGTAAATAACAACTACTTTCGGATTGGTGGTGTGGCAGCAGATTTGCCTTATAGCTGGGTGGATAAGTGCCAAGATTTCTGTGACTACTTTATGCCCAAAGTAGATGAGTATGAACGCCTGATTACCAATAACCCTATTTTTCGCCGTCGGGTTGAGGGTATTGGAACTATCACTCGTGATGAAGCTATCAACTGGGGACTTTCTGGCCCTATGTTACGCGCTTCTGGAGTCAAATGGGACTTACGAAAAGTTGATCACTATGAATGTTATGATGATTTCGATTGGGAAGTGCAATCGGATACATCTGGCGATTGTTATGCCCGTTACTTGGTAAGAATTAGGGAAATGCGCGAATCTGTAAAAATTATTCGCCAAGCCCTCAAAGGGCTTCCCGGTGGCGCTTATGAAAATCTAGAAGCCAAGCGGATGGCGGCAGGCAAGAAATCTGAGTGGGATGGCTTTGATTATCAGTATATTGCTAAGAAAGTTGCACCCACTTTCAAAATTTCCAAGGGTGAAGTTTACGCTCGTGTTGAAAGCGGTAAAGGTGAGTTAGGAATTTATTTAATTGGTGATGATCATCCTTTTCCTTGGCGCTGGAAAATTCGTCCAGCAGATTTCAATAACTTACAAGTATTACCTCACATCTTACGTGGTGTAAAAGTCGCTGACCTAGTTGTAATCTTAGGTAGTATTGATATCATCATGGGGTCAGTAGATAGGTAATTCGTAATTCGTAATTCGTAATTCGTAATTACGTCTAATGTGAATTAGATATTAAAACTTGAATGATTTTGTCAATGCCCTCATGCTAAATCCAGTTGTGCAGTAGGGCGTGTTATGCCTTATGGCAACGCACCGTCCGAGATCTTCGGTGCGTTAGGACTTGCGTCCATAACGTACCCTACTGGACTGTCAAGGCTAAAATGGTGGAATAAGTTATCTTGTGGGGTGGGACGGGCTTTCCGTCCCACCCCACAAGAGTTCTTTATTTGTATAAAAATTGAGTAGGTTAAAATCCTTACAAAAACAGGGAGTAGGGAGTAGGGAGTAGGGATACAAAAACATTAAAA
>NZ_JCACKM010000112.1:0-22009 GCF_059505385.1 Desmonostoc vinosum | reverse complement strand
AAAATGTTTTCCTTGCTTGAATCCCCTAGCTTTAGTTATGGGGACTCTCCGCGTCTCCGCGTCCTCATCAATTCCTGTTCCCTATTTCTACATAGCAGAAGCGATCGCAAGTTCCGCATGTTGTACTAATGTACCTTGATCAAGCATATAAATATCATATTGTGGTGTCAGAGCCAGTAGTTTCTCAATTCTTTCTCTGGCTGCTTCGACTATCAACTCATCAAGAGTACCGTGACTAAGAGAATTGGCGAAATCTTCGGCAATTTTGTAAGTTCGTTCAATCGATGATGAGTTGATATTGCGTGAGATGATAAACAAATCACAACCAGCCTGAAATGCTTTTGCTACAGTTCCACTCTTGACAAACATATCTGAGATCGCTTTCATATCCAAATCGTCAGAAACCACCACTCCTGCAAAGCCAAGTTCTTCTCTGAGTATCTTCTTGAGGATAGCTTGCGAGATAGTCGCTGGCACATCAGGATCTATTTTGGGAAACAGAATATGAGCTGTCATAATCAAAGGGATTTGTGCCGCAATTAAGGCTTTAAAAGGTATTAGTTCTCGATTTCGTAGTTCTTCTGGGGTCAAATTGAGGATTGGTAGTTCAATGTGAGAGTCTTTGCTAGTGTCTCCATGTCCAGGGAAATGCTTAGCACATCCCAAAATTCCCGACTCCTGAAGTCCTTGATAGTATTCACAAGCACCTTGAGTAGCTGTTTCCACCGTTTTGCCGAAAGCACGAGGCCCGATAATGGGATTTTGAGGGTTAGAATAAATATCTGCCGTAGGTGCCCAAGATAAGTTAATTCCCAATGATTTCAATTCTGTGGCTGTAGCTTTTGCTACCTCATACGCGTGCGATCGCAAAAGCAAAGCATAAGGAAATCGAGTAATTGGTAGTGGTGTGCGAAGTACACGCCCTCCTTCATGGTCGAGGGTGACAAACATTGAGTCACGTTCAGTGTACTGGCGTATCTGGTCATTTAGCTGCTTGAAGTTTTCTAACCAAACCTCATAGGGAGTACCATCAAGAAAATTCTTGGCAAAAAATATCACCCCAATCGGTTTTAATTCACTTAAAGCGCGTTTATCTTCATCACTTAGTGTAGTTCCAGATACGCCAAAAACTAAGTGATTTCCGAACTGCTTCAACTCCCACAATCCTGACATAATGCTCTACCTATGCTTAGACAGCAAATAACCAAGAATATAAATCAAAAGTCAATGCAATTAAATATACAAGTATTTCTAAAAATCCATTCCCCATGCCTCATCTAATCAAGCAAAGGTAAAAATTGGCGAATTAATCCAATTGTTACCGCTGGCAATTCTAGCTGTGGCGTTAATCCTACATCTTCCAACTGTTGAAAAAATCGGATTGCTTGAGGATTCATTTCGGTAAGGCGGCGACCAATTTGCGGCCCGGTAAATTCCGACTTGCGTCCCCAAATAATAGCAGTGGGAGTTATCAGTTGTTGAATGTAAAGAGATAAATCAAAACATAAATCGCCTCGAACAAAAGACAGCGCTGCATATTCAGCATTTGGCTGTTGAGCAGATTGTAGATAAGCGTCTACAATTTCTTGGTAAACTCGATTAGGCTGAGCGAATTGCCGTTGTTCTAAAAAGCTGCGAATACCCGCAACTGTTGCAACTCCGGTGCTATACAGCAAGCGATCAATAAAAGGCACACTGACCAATTGAGCGAAAAAGCTGCGGGAATAGTCTTCGCCAAAATCAGAAAGTCCAGCGGGAGTAGTCAAAATCAAAGACTTGAATAAATCTGGATGCTCAATCGCTACTCGAATTGTAAACGCTGCGGTGAGAGAAGATGCGATCGCTGTTACAGGCTCTGTACAAGTCTGCTCAAAAAACTCTCGAATCGTGATTAAATAGTCTTCGACTTTGTAATTTCGTGCTGGATGCTCAGATCTACCCCAACCAAGCAAATCTGGTGCAATCACTCGGTATTCAGCAGCAAAGGCAGGATAAACTTTTGACCATTCATAGGCAGAAGACCCACCACCAAAACCGTGCAAAAATACCAAAGTTTTTTGCTCATTTTTTGTCGTTAAATTTTGCTGCCAAGGTGAGCCAGCAGCAGTATAATACACCATCTTACCTAGCGAGGTAATTACAGAGTGTTGCTCAAATCCAAGCGGTTGAAACATAGGTGTTTTTTCTTTGTGTAAAAATTATTTGACATCAGTAACACAAGTTTCACCTAGAGTGTTGATCTTTGCAATTGATCAAACTTACGCAAGTGTCAAGAAATAGGGGAATGAGGATGTTAGTTGCTGACCAGTGGTCGCCAAGCAAACTTGCACTACTGAACTTTTGACTTTTGACCCTTGATTCTTGGCTCAATATGTGGGCTAGGTACGTCAGTCCAGATTGAAAGTTTCCCTAATTGTTATTATCAGCCAACCAGTTACTTGTAAACTCTTTCCACTGTCAGATTAAGTATATGTAAACTCATTGGATTAGTTATAAAGATTTGGTGATTTTCTTTTGAGATTAAATCATAAATTTACGTTGCAATTACTGTGTTACAAGCATTTTCCCTAGTAGCGACTATCACTAAATGTAGAGATAAGGTACCTTTTTTTATGATAATCTATCAGAAATATCACGGTTAGTGTTAAGCATCAAAAATATTCAAAACGCCGGACTGGATAAGCTAAAAATTCCAGTTCTGTACGTAAAAAGAATAGCTTTTGATGTATTTATTAATTTAAAAGTAGTTAATCTTTAGGTAATGGTTAATCGGAGTGTCATGGTAAAGCAGGCTACTCTTAAAGTAGAGAAACTACCAACTATTGAAGACGCTCAATTTGCGCTTGACAACTGTTTACAAAATGATGTTGTAGCTGTCGCTGAGTGGGATCTAGTCAAGCCAACTGTTGAAGTTGTGGAGGCTGCCATACCCACTATTTGTTTAAATTTAGAAGAATTGAAATGTTTTGAAGCAGTAGAGCGCCAATATGAGCATTATGGAGTCGTTTTTCACAATTGTTTAGCAATAGAACCATCGAATCCAGCATTTCCTACCCACAAAGGATTGACAGTTCTGATGGGAGCGCCCAAGAGTGGGTTTTTAGAAGCCACCTTTGTGCGTCCTGTGAATTGCATGAGTGCATTGGTAACAAGTTCGCAGCGTCTAGTCTTATCAGCCTACGATCGCGATCGCCGACTGCTTACCCAAGCTATACTACCAGGAGCTAACCTCGCCAATTCTGACTCGTCAATACCCCCCAATACATTATTATCTATCACAGCAAACGATATCCACAGCGTTACCTTCTGTGCTTTTGACGGTCAATTTACCCTTGGTGACTTTCGTTTCAGTTTTTGAATAATTTCTTAATCTTCGTTGTTCTGGTAAAATTTATACATTAGACAATATTGTAATTAAACTTAGTCTGGAGACTGGGGACTGGGGACTGGGGAGAATAACCAATGACAAAGGACAATTCCCAGCAAAGCTATTTTCTCAATAACTGACCATTACAAACTTGCACTACAGGATGATTACAACGCCGCACCAATTGTTCATCGTGAGTAGTAACAATTACTGTAGCTCCAAAGGAATTTAATTTCTGAAGGATCTGCATTACTTGCCAAGAATTATCGGGGTCGAGATTTCCGGTTGGTTCATCTGCTAAAAGTAGTGGTGGTGTGCCAACTATAGCCCTGGCAATACTTACCCGTTGTTGTTCTCCTCCAGAAAGTTGATCGGGAAAACAATCAGCTTTAGTCAGCAAACCCACCAATTTCAAAGTTGGTTCTAGACGTCTTTGAATTTCCTTACGAGTATATCCTTGAGCCTGTAGGACAAAAGTGATATTTTCTGCTACGGTTCGCTGGGCAATCAGTTTGTAGTCTTGAAAGACAATGCCGATCTGTCGTCGCAATAAAGACAGGCGATCGCCTTGTAAACTAGCTATATTGCACCCATCAACGATCACTTCTCCCTGTGTTGGTAACTCTTGGGCATACAGCAATTTCAAGAGCGTTGTTTTCCCAGAACCACTAGGCCCTGTGATAAACAAAAATTCTCCCTGTTTTACCTCTAAATTGGCATTTAACAGAGCTTGAGAGCCATTAGTATAAGTTTTGGTGACAGAGCGTAATTGCACCTTCAGCGCAGTATTACCACTGCGCTGTTGAGTTTCTCTATCCGATTGTAATATTACTGGCATTCTGAAATTTTCCTCATACTCCCATAACCAAACAGCTTGGGATTTTAGATTTGGGATTCCCCCAAAATAAGGATTCCCAGACAGAATTAGGGAATCTCATTCTCAAGAGGAAAATTGAAAATTTTTTGAAGACCTCAGTAGTAAGCTAAAAAACATCTAAATTACATAATCAAATTAAATAAAACTCTTGTGGGGTGGGCATCTTGCCCGCCCTAATTATGCAAGTTATATGTGGAACAGCTTAATTCGTAATTTTTACCTGATAGCTGTAAAATCGTCTAAAAATCATGATCAAAAAGCGATCGCTCATGTAATTTTTAGCGATTCAGTACTGTTCATCCAATAGCACCTCTTGCAGTTAAGCGGTAAACAAAAGCTTTGATGGCAAACTCTGGCAAAGCTAACATTCGTCGCCAGCGCCAAGGTTCTTTGTAAAGCCGATACAACCACTCTAAATTGTTATTTCCCAACCAGGCGGGAGCGCGATTTTTCGCTCCTGACCAAATATCAAAACTACCACCGACACCAATCCAAATTGCTTGAGGACATAAATGGCGATTGTTAGCAATCCATAACTCTTGACGTGGCACTCCCAAGCCCACAAAAATTACTTGTGGTTGTAATTGGGCGAGAGTTTGTTGTAACTGTTGTTCTTCTTCTGAAGAATGATAGCCAGAGTGAGTGCCTGCTATGCTCAAATTAGGGGTTTGTTGCTGCCAAAACTCCGCTGCTTTTGCTGCTACTCCCGGCGCTCCTCCATAGAAAAAAATCTTTGTCTGTGTTTTTTGCTGCCCAATTTCTTGCAAGAGCTTTTCTGCTAGTTCAATTCCTGGACAACGCTGCACTTTTTGCCATAATAGCCACTGCAAATACAGAACTACCCCTGCGCCATCTGGAATCACTAGTTCGGCATCTTGAATCACTTGAGCCAGAGATTTATTTCGCTCTGCCTGCATAGTCATTTCTGCATTGAGCGTCACCACATGAGTTCCTCTGCCTTCTTGCAGGCATTCTAACAACCAGCCTGGGTAGTTGGTCATTACATGGACTGGTATTCCCAAAACCGAAAATGCTTTAGGTGGTTTAGACATAGCCTGTTCCTAATTAGCCTCACACCAGATTCTTTCGATGGTTAGTTTATCAAATTTTTTTATATTTGGTTAATTGTAATGTTAAAGACAGCCAATTCGCTACTGGCTTAGTGTAGAATATACAGCCTATTTCTTTATTGACCGGACTAAGCACCCCTTTTCCTCTTTCTGAGAGTTTTAACTAGAAATTTGTGAGACTGCGTAAATCCTGGTAACATCTCTACTATCTTCAATAGCAGTTCGGTGTGAGGAAGCAAGAACTGCAACAATATAAAGCAGAATTAAACTAATTGGTTTTGGTGCATGTATTTTGGCTGAACTAGCTTTGATTTAACTGTTGCTGAGTTCTAAGTAGAAATCCCACGGCTTCAATCGAGGTGTTGAGCAAGGAAAAAAATTCTTGTTCTCCATGACTGAAATCCGCAGCCTAAGACCAAATTGCTTGACGGGGTACTTCAATGTATAACGTTAATACTCAGCACTGTTTCAGTAATAGTTACGCGTGAGAGTGGGCAAGAGGCAAGGGGGAATAACCTCATAGATAAATCTAGGGGCTTTAAACAAAGACATCTTGTGTCGAGGTACAAAATGCAAGACACAAATTTTTCATTGTTTTCTACGACTGAAGTTGGGTGCTTCAGATCATAATGGCAAGGAAAAAGAATTCTTTCTCCCGTAGCCCCTGCCTCTGGGGTTTGGGCTTTTCTCAAACAGCGGTCTACATCTTTGTACTAATGTCTTGAATCTGCGACTTTTAAGAGTTTTTAGTAAACTCGATTTTACAGTTAAGGTAGTGTAACGGGCTGATGTTGGCTATGAGTAAAATTCGTATCGCTCTGATTGAAGATCATGACCTGACTCGTGTGGGTATTAGGACAGCACTACTACAAAAGGAAGAAATTGAAGTTGTCGGTGAAGCTGCTAATGCTGCCGAAGGGCTAAAAATGTTAAAAAAGCTACAGCCGGATATTGCCATTGTCGATATTGGTTTACCAGATAAGGATGGCATTGAACTGACACGGGAGGTAAAATCTACGACCAATAGTGAGGAGTTAGGAACAAAAGTATTAATTTTGACGCTACGAGATAATAAAGAAGCGGTGTTAGCAGCTTTTGCTGCTGGAGCAGACTCCTACTGCATGAAGGATATCAAATTCGATAATTTGCTGGAAGCAGTGCGAGTAACTTACAATGGCAACGCTTGGATTGATCCGGCGATCGCTCGGATTGTATTACAACAAGCGCAACAAAATCCACCGAAGCCAGAATCAGCTTTTGCGGATCACAAAGCCAGCAATTCTAGCTCTGATGCCGAAAATCAGGAATTAATTGACCCTTATACCCTGACAGAAAGAGAGTTAGAAGTGTTACAGTTGATCGTCGAAGGTTGTAGCAATGCAACAATCGCTGAAAGGCTTTACATCACTGTTGGCACCGTTAAAACTCACGTCCGGAATATTTTGAATAAGCTATGTGCTGATGACCGTACCCAAGCAGCAGTCAGAGCCTTGCGTTCTGGGTTGGTGGGATAGGGTTAACTTTTAATGTGGCAGCAGCAACTTTTGAGCAAGCTCAAGAGAAACTTGCAACTTCGAGCATCTAAGATGCTGAGAATGATGTGGCTTTTCTTTGGCGATCGCTTTTGGATTGTTTTTTATCAGGTGAGATAAAAATTGCCCTATCTCACCCTATGAGTATATGAAAAGTAAAGTCAAATATGACTCAGACAGAAATAGTCAAACTCAAGCTCATGGTGGTAGATGATGAGCCAGATAACCTAGATTTACTCTACCGCACTTTCAGGAGAGATTTTCAAGTATATAAAGCGAATCATGCTCTTGCTGCCCTAGAGATCTTGGACAAAGAGGGCGAGATGGCTGTGATTATTTCTGACCAAAGAATGCCAGAAATGAACGGCACAGAATTTTTCAGCCGCACAGTGGAACGATTTCCCGACACAATTCGCATTTTGCTAACTGGTTTTACAGATGTCGAAGATTTAGTAGATGCCATTAACTCCGGTCAAGTATTCAAGTACATTACCAAACCTTGGAATCCAGAAAAGCTCAAGGCATTGGTCGAGCAAGCCACAGACATATATCATGTCGTGAAAACACGCACACGGGAATTACGTCGGGCCCTGCAACGAGAATCTTTATTTAATGCTGTCACAACAGCAATCCGAGAATCTCTCGATTACGGCAGTATGTTACAAAAGATCGCAGCAACTATTGGAGAAACATTTGCAGCCACCAAATGTTTACTAATCCCTGTAGAAAGCGATCGCCTGACATCAGACCAATTTATTTATCAAGATGCTAAATCCCATATATCAGATTGCCAGTATGATTCGAGTTCTTTGATTGAGAAAGTATTGGCGACTCGTAGCTATCACCGCGCTCAAGATACACACGACGGCCGTCCCTTAAACCACCTGGTCGTACCCCTGACTTACCAGCAACACTTACTCGCGGTGCTGGCTCTTTATCAGTGCGGATGCGATCGCCCCTGGCAAGACGAAGAAATTCAACTGATTACAGGTGTTACTGAACAGGCAGCTTTAGCTCTTTCCCAAGCAAAACTCTACCAGAGTCTGCAAGAAAAGCAACAGCAAATCAGCACTGAGTTAGAAGTAGCTCGCCAAATTCAAAATAACTTACTTCGCCAAACTTTACCTGATATCAAAGGCGTTAAGATACAAGCCTGCTGTTACCCTGCGCGAGAAGTCGGCGGAGATTTTTTTGAAGTATTTGTTCACCCCAAAGGTGATTTGTGGCTAGCAGTGGGTGACGTTTCTGGCAAAGGTGTACCAGCGGCTTTATTCATGGCTAGTGTCATCTCTGTGTTGCGCCGAGAGTTATCTCAAGAAGCAATAACAGAGCCGCATATAGTCATGCAAAATCTCAACTATGCTCTGAGCGAAGACTTGATTAGCAACAATTGTTTTATCACTCTGGCATTAGCTCGCTATACCCCCAGTAATAAAGAACTCGTTTACACTAATGCCGGTCATATTTACCCTCTATTGTGGTCACACCAAGCTGCGATCGCCAATCAACCCAATTACCTCAAAGTCCGCAGTGTTCCTGTGGGTATCTTACCTAAATGGCAAGCACAGTCTGGTCGTTTAGTTCTCACTTCTGGAGACATATTGCTACTTGCCAGTGACGGTATTACAGAGGCTATGGTGTCAAATAATATATATATGCCAGTAAAAACCGTGGATGGCATGGAGCCAGTTAACCGTTCTATGCTAAATCAGGATGGTTTGTGGCAACTCTTGCAAGGAGAGCAACAACCGCTTTCTCTTAACCACTTAATAGCTCGGATCCAAGCAGATAATCATATTCAAGAAGACGATCAAACTATACTTTCACTAGAGGTTTTATAAATTAATGAAAAGTGAGCTTCATGTACCAAGTGATTTAAATTTTCTTAACATTGTTGAGAACTGGTTGTTGGGATGTTTAAAAATTCAGTTAGGCGAATCTGTGGATTGGCCACGACAATCGAGTCGTCTACGATTGGCTTTAGTAGAAGCCTACTCAAACGCAGTACGTCACGCCCACAAAGAAAAGCCAAATTTGCCTGTTTTACTGCGATTGGAACTTAAAGAACGGGATCTAGCTTTGGAAATTTGGGACTACGGTGAAGGCTTCGACATGTCCACCTACTTTCCGCCAAGCCCTACTGAAAGACAAGAAGGTGGGTATGGTTGGCTAATCATGAATCGTCTGATGGATAAAGTAGAATACCATTTACAAGTTGATGGTGGCAACTGTCTGAAGTTGGAAGCAACTTTACCAGAGTCAGTAAAATGAGAAAGAACAGGGGAAGGGGATAGGCACTAACAGAATCTGATGATGTGTATGTACTGGATAACTTGACGTTGCCACGGGTGAATATCTACAAATAATGTTCACAGTATGGCAAGCTAGAAAGCTCTTGCTCAAATAATTAATTCCCCTGATGCAAGTTCAGCCTTTATTAACCCGGCATACCTTGATTAAATTATTGTTCCGAATGACGGGGATATTTATTGTTTCTGCCCTGTTGACCTACGGGCATATTATGGGGCAGGCACAGTTTAATACTCGCGAACAGCTTCAGAAATACCTCACTGAGCGGGGCAAACGTGAGGAAGCAATTTTCCAGCTCGCCGCCGATCGCCACATTTTGCTCAAGCAAGCCTTTGCCACTGTCGCTGCTCAACCCCAGCCTGTTGAAACCCTCACACCGCTATTTGCTTGGTCAGATGGTACTCATCGCAATTTTCCAGAACACCAGGATCTGCACCAGTTTGAGGGTGAATCAAAGTCATCTGTTTTTGTGGGGCGAGAAGTTCCTGTGACTGCAACGCTCTACTGTAAGATTCGGCGGTTTGAGAAGTTGCTTTTGCAGTATGCACCTGCATGGCGCGATCGCTTCGTCAATACTTGGATTGCATCGCCAGAAAATGTTGCTGTTACTTACTGGCCTGAGATACCGGGTCCGTTGATGGTCGCAGGTGATTTTGATGTCCACAATGAAAAGTTTTTCTACGTGTCTGACCTAAGTCATGACCCACAGCGGCAAACAACCTGGACTGATGCTTATCAAGACCCAGCCAGTCCTGATTGGGTGGTTTCGATAGTCACCCCAATTGATGATGCTACAGGACGGCATATCGCCAGCATTGGTAATGATATTGTGTTGAACAGTTTGATCAAACGCACCAATGTTGATCGTTTAGCAGGAACTTATAACTTGATTGTGCGACAGGATGGCAATTTGATTGCTCATCCCAACTTTACGTCTCAAATTGCGGCAAAACACGGAACTTTAAAGGTTCAAGAACTGGCTGATGCCCATCTTAGTCGGATTTTTGCTTTGATTCAATCTACTGAACCTGCTGATGAGTTGCAGCACAGACTCGCAGGGAATGATGCCGACGGGGTTGAGAACGGCGCGCGAGTGATTGATAACGTTCGCGATCGCGAATACATCACGTTTACTCGGTTAGCGGGCCCCAACTGGTATTTTGTAATGGTCTATCCCCAATCCCTCATGCAGGGTAGCGCTTGGAGCGCAGCACAATTCGTTTTGCTGTCTGGTGGAATTGCGTTATTGGTAGAGATGGTGTTTATCTACCATGCCCTGAACACTCAAGTCACCCAACCGCTGGCTCAACTACTGCAATCGACTCAACAGTTAACTCAGGGGAATTTCGAGGTGCAGTTGACAGCATCGAGACAGGACGAGATCGGGCAACTTTCGAATGCATTTATCCAGATGTCAGACAAGCTAAAAAACCTGTTCGCCACCCTAGAGGAGCGGGTTGCTCAAAGAACCATTGAGCTAGAAGCTGCCAACCAAGAGCTTCAGCGATTATCGCATCTAGACGGGCTAACTCAGGTTGCGAACCGACGACATTTTGACGAGTACCTGGCTCAGGAATGGCTGCGACTACAGCGTGAACAGCAGCCGCTGGGGCTGATTCTCTGCGATGTGGACTTTTTCAAACAGTACAATGACTGTTACGGACACCTGATGGGAGATGACTGTTTGCAGCGAGTGGCACAGCAAATCAAACTCGCAGCCGTGCGTCCTGCCGACCTGGTGGCGCGCTATGGTGGCGAAGAGTTCGCCGTGATTTTACCCAACACCTCGCGGGATGGAGTCATTGCCGTTGCCCAAAAAATTCAAGCCCAAATCTGGCAAGCCCAGATACCACATTCTGGCTCTAAAATTAATCAATTTGTGACATTGAGCCTGGGCATCGTCAGTTTCATACCCAATCTTGAAACAACCTGTGTATCCCTAGTCAAGCAGGCTGACGAAGCACTCTACATGGCAAAACAGCAGGGGCGTGATCAGCTACAGGTGGCTTGTCATTCACATTTGCTCTCTGTTGTTGAAACGAAGGATTAACCTGAGTAATGCGGGGCTGTTAGGAGATTTTTTTCTCACCCATTCCCTAATAATTACTTTTGAGAATGCAAAGCAAATAGCTCTTGGGGAGAAGCTAAAAGTTTAACTTTGGTATATTGAATCTGTTGCTGTTGGTTGAGTGTAAATAGCCAAATTACATTGACACTACACCAAGAAGTTTGTGCTTTACCTGATACCTGAATTTGCATATGGTCATTTTCTGTGGTTTCGGCAACTGCTTGGCGAGGGTAGGCTTTGATGTTTTGAGCTTCTTGCTTTAAATAGGCAGCGATCGCATCTGGCCCAACAATACCAGATTCCATGGGCGGATGCATCACTCCATCTTGAGCAAACAAGGCAGCAGTCGCCTGAAATTCTCCCGCATTCAATGTTTGAAAATAACGCACTATACTTGGCTCTAAAATTCCTTCAATCTGGAATTCTGTTTGTGGTTCGCCGGAAGTGACAAATTCAGCAGCTGTCATAAAATCCCCTGCATTACACTAGCTGAATATTCATTTCAATCCAAAATTAGCTAAAAATAAAGCTGCTATTGATATAGATTGTTCACCTGTGTGCAAATCTTCCGAATGATCTAACTCCTGAACTTTTGGAGGATTTACCAAAACAGGGTGTTAAGATCAAAAAATGAATCAATCTGCCTTAGTAAGCAGCAGTGTAGTCAAACAGAAAGCTCAAGAGTTGGGGTTTCATCAAGTAGGCATTGCTGCTGTCGAGAATCAAGATTTGACACAAGCGCAACGGTTGCAAGCATGGCTAGATCTGGGTTATCAAGCAGATATGGCGTGGATGGCTAACCCCAAGCGTCAAGATATTCGCTTAATCATGCCAGAGGTGCGATCGCTTGTGTGTGTTGCTCTTAATTACTATACAAGCGATCAACGTCCTGAAGGCGAAGAGTATGCCAAAATTTCCCGCTATGGCTGGGGAAGAGATTATCACAAAGTCATGCACAAAAAACTCAAGGCTTTGAGTACTTGGTTAAAATCCCTTGATGAGCGCGTGCAAGCTATCTATTATGCAGACACCGGGCCAGTGCAAGATAAAGTATGGGCACAACGAGCCGGGATTGGTTGGATTGCCAAAAATGGTAATCTGATTACCAGAGAGTATGGCTCTTGGGTATTTTTGGGAGAAGTGTTAACCAATTTGGAACTAAAGAGCGATCGTCCTCATACCGAACACTGCGGTAGTTGCACTCGTTGTATTGAAGCTTGTCCCACAGATGCCATTACCCAACCATTTGTAATCAATGCTAATCGTTGTATTGCTTATCATACAATTGAAAATCGGTCAAGCACATTACCAGAAACAATAGCGCCCCATTTGCAAGGCTGGGTAGCAGGTTGTGATATCTGTCAAGACGTTTGTCCTTGGAATCAACGTTTTGCTCATACAACTGATATCGCAGAGTTTCAGCCTTATCCTGGGAATATTGCGCCCAAGCTGCTAGAATTAGCGGAAATCTCAAATCAGGAGTGGGATCAACAATTTACAGCATCGGCCTTACGACGGATTAAACCAGAGATGTTACGACGCAATGCCCGCGCTAATCTTGACCCATCTAGGCGAAAGAATGACCCAGAAAGTAATTATTTTTGATTTCGATGGCACGATTGCTGATACAGTAGATGCTCTTGTAAGTATTGCTAATCGTTTAGCTGTAGAGTTTGGTTATATACAAATCACACCTAAAGACCTAACTATCCTGAGAAATTTAACTTCTAGAGAAATCATCAAATACTCTGGGATTTCTCTATTAAAAATACCTTTCATCGTTAAAAAAGTTAAAGCGGAATTAAAAAATAAAATCCATGAATTAAAACCCATTCCTGGAATCAAAGAAGCTTTAACAGAACTCCAATCCGAAGGATATAAGCTAGGAATCATTACTTCCAACTCTCAAGAAAATGTCAACCAATTTCTCAAAATAAACAACTTGGATCATCTATTTGATTTTATCTACTCAGGGATTACGATTTTTGGCAAAAAAACCATCATTAATAATGTATTGCGGCAGAAGCAGCTCAAACCCCAAGAAGTAATTTATGTCGGAGACGAAACCAGAGATATAGAAGCTTCAAAAAAAGCCAACATTCAGGTAATTGCAGTAACTTGGGGATTTAATTCTCCAGAAGTATTGGCCAAGCAAAATCCAAACTTTTTAGTTGATGAACCCCATAAACTGCTAAAAGTAATCAAAAGTTGTTAAAAGCTCAACCTAATGGCAGGTTGAGCTATGATGATAATTTCTTTGTCTAAAATCCAAAACAGAGAATCTTTATTTTGAATTACCCTGCACCGGGCTTACCTTTTTCCAAAGCTTTCTCTACTAAATCGTCACTAACATTAGTTACAGTCTCAGAGTTTCCAACTTCTTTCGCTAACTCCATATAGTCTTTGGGATTACCTGTTGCTTGAGCTTCTGTTTTGATCTCTTTTGCTTCTGGAACTTTGTATTTAGATCCAGTTGCAGCTTGGGCTGCTGCTTCACCTTTGCCTGTGCGATCAATTTCACTAACGCTCAGTTTTTGTGCAGCTGCATAATCGGCATCAAAATCAACCTTTGGCGTTTTTTCTTTACCACTAGCCATGCCTTCGGCTGCTAATTGTGCATCATGGGTAGTAGCTTCGGTTGGATTAGGCTTTACTTCATCAGTCATAATTAACACTTTAGGTAATTTTTGATTTCTGCGGTGATTGTACCAAAACAATTAACTGAATTATTGCTCTCTAGAGAGAGATTTATACCTCTATTAAAAGATAGATATACTGATAAAAATCAAATTAATATAACTATTTCTCTTGGAAGTAGTATCTAACTCTCAAATTTTGATAACCCTTATTATGATGCGTAAAATTATTTTGGTGGGCAATCATGACTGCAAGTTACGACAAAAATGTTTCTCAAGCTCTCAGCAATGAAACTCAAAAAGTGGTAGAAGGGTTTAATAAACTAGATACCGATGCTAAATTAGGCTGGTTCTATTTTGTTTATGAAAAAATGGGTGATTCGATTACCCCAGCTGCACCCACTGCTGCTGATCCAGAATTAGCACCTCTTTTGTTAGGAGATTATTTACAATTATCAGGTGAGCAGCAATTAGAAGTGATGCGGGATATAGTTAACCGCAAAGATACAGAATACTCTCGTGCTTATGGCGCATTAAAAGAAAATAATCAATTATTAGTTTGGTATGCTTGGGCTGTAGCTATGGGTGATACAGTAATTGATATTCCAGATAGTTACAAACCAACTGGTGCAATTAATGATTTGCTTTCACAAATTGAAGGGTTAGAATTTGATGAGCAAATTTCGGTGTTTAGAACAATTGTGAATGAAATGGGTTATACCAACGTGAAGCCGATAGAAACACAAGCGCAAACTGGTAAAACACCAAGTCTTTAAGTAGGTAGACACAATTATTTAGAAAGCGCATTTCGACTTAGCTCAATGCTCGATAGGTTGACTAAAAGAGGGTTGAGCGCAGTCGAAACCCGGCAATCTCAAGTTAGAGACTAATGTGTTCTAGCTATGATATAGTCTGCGATCGCCATTAGAGGTTGCGCCTTTTCGCCAAAGCAAGCTAGTTGTGCTTTTGCTGAGTCAATCAATTTTTGCGCTTTGAGTTTTGATTCCTCAAGACCCCACAAACTAGGATAAGTCACTTTCTGCGCCTTTTGGTCTTTGCCCGGAGTTTTACCGAGTTCCTCCTGAGTACCAGTCATATCAAGCACATCATCAATAATCTGAAAAGCCAGACCAATATCACGAGCATACTGAGAAAGCGGTAACAGAATTTGCTCGTCTACTCCTGTCAATATTGCTCCTGATAAAACAGACGTTTCCAATAAAGCACCTGTTTTGTGGGCATGAATAAAGTTGAGGGTTTCGATGTCAATATTCTGCAATCCCTCAGATTGTAAATCAACAACTTGACCACCAACTAGACCTGTTGCTGCAACTGCATGAGCCAACTTAGCAACAACCTGCAACAACTGCTGGGCAGCAACTCCTTTGGTTTGAACCACAAGAAACTCAAAAGCGTATCCTAAAAGCGCATCACCAGCCAGAATTGCAATGTTTTCGCCATAAATTTTATGGTTAGTTAACTTGCCGCGTCGATAGTCATCATTATCCATGGCGGGTAAGTCGTCATGGATTAGAGAAAAGGTGTGAATCATTTCCAGCGTACAAGCAGCAGGCATCGCCATCTCGACTGTGCCTCCAGCAAGTTCACAACTGGCAAGACAGAGAATTGGGCGTAGGCGCTTTCCTCCAGCCAGCAAGGAATAGCGCATGGATTCGTAGATTATTTCTGGATAGGCTATAGTAATTGATTGTTCGAGCGCTGCTTCAACTTGCGATCGCCGTTCTGATAAATAAGCTTTCAGGTCAAATGTAGTTTCTTTAACAGATGACGATTCAAAGACTTGAGTATTTACCATATAAATATTCGTCTTCAAAATTACAGTACTACAAATCAACAAAATTAGGCTGACAAGAACTATTAATCAACACTTTAGGGATTAATATCATGTCCACCTAATTTAGATATAATTCCCACTTGTGTGCAAAAAACCTCTTTCCCCCTGCTCCTTAACTTGAAAATGGGGACTGGGTGTTTGTTATACCAATTCTCTAAAATTCGGCTACACATTCAAACTCCGAAACCCATACTAAATAAGAGTTTCTTAATTACGAATTACGAATTACGAATTGGTATTATTTCTCCCCCTGCTCCCCCTCATCCCCCTCATCCCCCTCATCCCCCTCATCTCCTGCCTCTTGATCAGCGCCCAATTTCGACATCTTCCAGGATGCCAAGTGCATCGGGGATGAGAATGGCTGCACTGTAGTAGGCGCTGACAAGATAAGAAATAATCGCTTTTTCGCTAATACCCAAAAACCGTACAGATAAACTGGGCTGGTATTCATCAGGGATACCCGTTTTGTGTAGGCCTACCACCCCTTGGTTTTCTTCTCCAACACGGAATACCAAAATAGAGCTAGTACCTTGGTTGGTAATCGGAATTTTGTTACAAGGAAAAATCGGATAGTTGCGCCATGCAGGTACAATCTTGCCATTGATCTCCCTGCTTGGGGAATAGATGCCACGGCGGTTACACTCCCGGCCAAAAGCCGCGATCGCACGAGGGTGAGCTAAGAAAAAATGGGATTTGCGCCGCCGAGATAGCAACTCATCAAAATCATCTGGCGTCGGTGGCCCGGTGCGGGTAAAAATGCGTTGGTTGAGATCAGCATTGTGCAATAACCCAAAATCACGATTATTCAGCATTTCGTATTCTTGCCGTTCCCGCAACGCTTCGATAGTCAGGCGTAATTGTTGCTCCGTCTGGTTCATGGGTTCGTTGTAGAGGTCAGCAACTCGCGTATTCACCTGTAAAATGGTTTGAGCGGTGCTTAACTCATACTCCCGTGGACTCAAGTCGTAATCAACAAATGTTCTGGGTAACTCAGTTTGCTGACTATGACCCGCGGCCATAGCGATCGCCGCCTGATGATGTTTATCCTGGGGTTTGTTCAATATAGATCTAAAGCGATCAACCTGAGTTTGCAACGCTTCAGACTGGTTCATCAACTCCCGAAACGCCTGCACTGGCAAAGACAAAACTATGCAGCGTGTAACAGCTCTGAGGCTTACATCCCAAGTGTCCTGAGACAGAACTATAGCTTCGCCACCAAAACAATCGCCGTCAGCTAAGATATCCCGTAAAGCTTCCGCCTCATATTTTCCTGCCTTGAGCTGATTAACTTTACCATGGGCAATTAATAACACGCGATCGGCTGGTTGACCTTCCTGTACAATTACCTCACCAGGGGCAAATTCTTGCTGCACAAAGCGGTCTGCTAAGGCATTGAGTACCTCAATATCCTCAAACCCACTTAGTAAAGATAGTTCACAAAGGGCTTGGGGAATCACCCGCACCCGGGCCCCTGTATTAGTAAAGCTGACCCGTCCATTACCAACATCATAAGTCAAGCGACGGTTAACCCGATAGGCCCCACCCGTGACTTGTACCCAAGGCAACATCTGTAACAACCACCTGGGGGTAATGCCTTGCATCTGGGGCGGAGTTTTCGTGGTTTTGGCTAAATTCCGCGCCCCTTTTGTGCTTAGGCTGATCTGGGGTTGCCCGTTTTCTTGGTTTAAATCTGGCCTAATCGAAGCATCTGTCATAAAGTTAATTCTCCGTTACCCAAAACCCTTGTAGAGACGCTTCAAAAGCGCGTCTCTACATTTTTTTCTTAGAGACCAATTTCTACATCTTCAAGGATGCCTAGTGCATCAGGAACGAGAACGGCTGTAGAGTAGTAAGCACTAACCAGATAGGAAATAATAGCCTTTTCGTTAATACCCATGAAGCGAACAGACAAACTAGGCTGATATTCATCAGGAATGCCAGTTTTATGCAAACCAATGACACCCTGGTTGGTTGCTCCCACACGCATTAACATGATGGAGCTAGTACGCTCTTTCGTCACGGGAATCTTATTGCAAGGATAGATGGGAATACCACGCCAAGCCGGAATTGCACTGTTACCCATAGGGATAGGGTTGGGATAAAGTCCAAGGTGGTTGCATTGCCGACCAAACGCGGCAATAGTGCGGGGATGAGCTAAGAAAAAGCTCGGTTCTTTCCAAACAATAGAGATCAATTCATCGAGATCATCAGGAGTTGGGGGGCCACTGCGAGTAAATATGCGTTGTTTGAGATCAGCATTGTGTAACAGTCCAAAGTTACGATTGTTAATCATTTCGTGTTCTTGGCGTTCCCGTAATGCTTCGATGGTGAGTCGCAATTGTTCCTCAGTCTGATTCATGGGTTCGTTGTAGAGGTCAGCAACCCGTGTATTGATTTGCAAAATGGTTTGAGCAACGCTTAACTCATACTCCCGTGGATTGAGTTCATAATCTGCAAAAGTCCCAGGTAATACTGCCTCTGCAAGGTGGCCGGAGGTAATATCGATCGAAGCTTCCCCTTCTTGGTTTTTGGGTTGGCGCAGTTTTACCCTAAATTGATCTACTTGCGCTTGTAAAGCTTCAGACTGGTTAACCAGGTTTTGAAAAGCTGCTTGAGGCAGAAACAAGATGGTGCAACGGGTAATAGCAGTGAGGGTGACATCCCAAGTATCCTGAGATTCGGCTAAAGCGTAGTCACCAAAATGGTCGCCATCGGCCAATACACTCAAAACAACGCGATCGTCAAACTTACCAGCGCCAATTTTGTTGACTTTACCATGAGCAATCAGCAAGACTTGATCGGCTGGTTGGCCTTCTTGGATGATGACATCACCCGCAGCAAATTCTCGTTGTACAAATTGACTAGCCAAGGTGTTTAAGACCTCGACATCCTCAAATCCTCGCAACAAAGGTAACTCACGCAGTTCTTGAGGAATAACCTGTATTTGGGCCCCTGTATTAGTAAAGCTGACTCGTCCATCTCCAACCGCATAGGTTAAGCGACGGTTGACCCGATAGCTACCACCTACTGTTTCTACCCAAGGCAGCAGTTTTAAGAGCCACCGTGAGGTAATTCCCTGCATCTGGGGTTGGGTTTTGGTGGTTGTGGCCAAATTACGCGCCGCTTCCGTCTGCAAACTCATTGGTAGTTGCTCAACTTGATTTTCTAGGGGAGTATTTGCTGCATTAGTCATAATTAATCTCCATTGGTAATGTTTGTTGACAAATTATTTGATTGACCGGAATAGGAACTTATAGCGTTTCTCGTTTGAGTGAGGTACATTTCGTTGAGGTTAGGGGCTAGGGACTAGAAATTAGAGACTAGACTGTACCTCGTGCGATTGGGAACTCCTATAGATTGAGCTAATCTTTCGTTCCTAACAGCGATCCGATTTTGGTAGCTGAAGTCCCTAACCCTGTTGGACTACTCAGTAAGTTCTGCACCACTGGCTGAACATAGGTTTGAGTTGTTTCCTGACCGATACTTGGTCTAATCTGGATCGCCGCAGTGCCTAACCCTGTGGGGCCTTGGAGTAACCGTTTTTGGGTCGAGTTATTCCGCAATTCAAATTCCTTATAGCGGTCTACTGCCCTATGCCACTTGAGTACGCCGCACATCCACTGTTCCAGCTTCTTGACGTATCCGTACAGTTTTTCACGGGCACTCGTATCTAGGTTGAAATCGTCACACAAGATAGGGAGTTCAGTTGCAACGATATGTTGAAACTGAAGGGCACGAGAGGTCATCAGGTCGTTAACAATGGCGACGGCTTGGGGGATATTGCAGTTGAGGAAGTTCTGAACCGCCAGCACACCGTTATTAATCTCGCCCTCAAATTCGATTTCTTTCTGGTAAGAGAAAATATCGTTCGTCAAACAGGCGAAATCAGCAGCCGAATTATCGATATTCTGCATGGTTCGGGTGCGGAAGATCTCTGATGGGATCTCGTCCCCTTGGGAAAGTCGAGACAGGCTCATGGTTAGATCAGAGCCAAAGGTCTTACGACGCATTTCCACATAGTCTATCGGGTCTGGAATGCGATTTTGCGTCTGGTTAGCCAGTTCCCATAACCAACTTTCCGTCATATCCTCGATCGCACGACGAAACAAACGGCGAGCATTAGCTGTCATGGGGCCAGCTGTCCGCGCCCAAATATCCGCTAAACCTCGTTCGACTGGGTTTGTTGCTTCCGGAATGGAATCTCCATCAAGGGGCATAAACGCTGATAGCTGAGCATTAAAAATTTTCGCTCCTGCCATGTTGCGACTATGACCATACAGCACAGGGAAATAGTCATCGGCATAGGTTCCCCAAACTAGCCAGCAGGCTGTGATATTCAACTCAGTACTAGACCCATTGGGATGAATATAGGCACCACATAAGGCTACGTCAGCCACATCGAATTTGTGGTCATCCCAGATGTAAATGCTGGGCATCCCTGGCAGTACATCCAGCATCCCCATTTGACGCGCCCATTCCTTAGAATGCCGCCTAGCCTCGTCTAGATGAGGATTCAAACTGGTGGAGAAGGGCATATAAAACTGTGGCAGCGTTATTGGCCCTACAGGCTGATAGGGAACATGGGTAAAACTTTTAAACCGTTTTAGTCCCAAACTATCGTATAAGGCTCCCAGATGGGCCGCCGCTGTACCTAGTCCAGTGGGGCCACCTAAAAACCAGCTTGCCGTTGAAGATTTGTCTGATGTCTGGTTCATGTAGCGGCTTGATCGCATGTGCCACTCATGACCTCCCGACTGCCAGTCCTGAAGTCCTTTGGCATATAAGACTACTTTCAAACGCTCATCAGGAGTCAGACCATATTCCTCAAACAAGGATGGCAGCTCGGTGACAAAGGTGTTCTCGAACTGTTGCACCCTAGATGTTAGTAAGTCGTTAGTGAGGTTTGCCGCCTCTTGGGTATTGACATCGAGGAATTTTTCTAAAACCAGGATACAGTTAGCATTTTCCCCTTCTTCTTCTACTTCTCTTTGGTAAGAGAAGATGTCATTTCGCAGATGTACCCCGTCAGAAAAAGTGTCTTTGAGGACACGCATTGGTCGAGTAGGTGCGATCGCCGCCGGAATTTCTGCCCCAACCGCGTGTTCCACTAGGTTAGCTGACCAGGGCGCTCCCCCCACCTTACGACGCATCTCAATGTACTCGATGGGGTTAGCAACTCGATTCTGGCTGATATTGGCGAGTTCCCAGAGAGATTCTTTGAGAAGATTGATTGTACTCTCAGAAAATCGGATTACCCAGTCTTGGGAGGCATTGGGGACGGTACGATTCCAGAGGTCTATTAAACCTCTTTCTACGGCATTAGTGGGTTCTGGCGGCGTTTCTTGTGGCTGCACAGGCATAAACGCTGGTAGTCCATTGAGGTACTTCTTAGCCCCAGCCATATCTTGGCTACGCTTGTAAAGCTCAAGAAAGTGATCGTCGAAGAAAAATACCCAAACATACCAGTCAGTTACCAGATTGAGCATAGGCTCATCGGCATCTGGATGGGTATAGGAACACAACAGTGCATAGTCATGGGCATCAAACTTGCGCTCATCCCAAATTCCATAATCTTCTGATCCCTCTGCCCCACCCAAAATTCCCATTTCATAAGCCCAAGCTTTAGAATGTACCCGTGCCGCTTCCAGGTTTGGGTTCAGCCGTGCCGGCCAAGGTACATAAAAACTCGGCAACTCAAAAGGTTGCTTGCTTGAAGTCATTGTCCATTTAAACCTATCAGTTTGAGCTTATTGTCTTAATTGAAGTCGTGTTAATTTGACATTTGCGGTTAATTTTTGATATTGTAAAGTTGCTCCTTTTAATCAAAAAAATCACAATTTACTCTTGCCAAAATGTCGTGAGATTGTTTAGGATAATTTGCTTTTTGTTTTGCCTACTTAAATAAAGTAAGAGGTTTTTTAGCGAGACTTTCATGAGGCAAGAATTTTATCAAACCCACTAGGAAAGTTTGTCATACACCTTTAGCCAAGTATTATCTTTGCTCTATCTCCCAAAATAGCTATCAACAGTTGTTTGTAAGATAATCTCAGCTTTATCAACAAAATGCAATCAGAGTTAAAACGTTTAGTTATTATTAAATGGACAGTTAAGACAGTTAAGAAAATAATTAAGTAGACAGTTAAAACAGTTAAGACAGTTAAGAAAATAATTAAGTAGACAGTTAAAACAGTTAAGACAGTTAAGAAAATAATTAAAATATTTAAAAAAATAATAAGTAATATTGGGGACTGGGGACTGGGGACTGGGGACTGGGGACTGGGGACTGGGGACTGG
>NZ_JCACKM010000111.1:0-22086 GCF_059505385.1 Desmonostoc vinosum | reverse complement strand
TCTCCTGACGGAGACGCTACGCGAACAGAACTTTTCGCTGCGCCTCTGCGTGAAACAAAAAAATATTTATGTAAGAGGTCTAATGAAAAATAATTTGATTACTAATAAGTCAAAAAATATAAATTTTATGAGACTTTTTAAACCAGGTATATTAATCTTGATAGCATTAGCGATCGCTTTCTTTTTAAACACACAATTTGTCATAGCCGAAGAATCTACTCAAACATTTTCTTTCAATCCCCAAGCAGTTTTACGAGATGCTTTGCAGTGGATTGATGGCCTTGGAACAGTAGGTTATCTAGCTTTTATCGCCATTTATATTATTGCTACCGTCGCTTTTTTACCAGGCTCCATCCTCACCTTGGGTGCTGGCTTTGTCTTTGGTGTAGTATGGGGTTCACTTTATGTATTTGTTGGCGCAACCTTGGGTGCTACTGCGGCGTTTATTGTTGGACGTTATTTAGCAAGAGGTTGGGTTGCGCGTAAAATAGCGGATAACAAAAAATTTGCCGCTATTGACCGAGCTGTTGGCAAAGAAGGATTAAAAATCGTACTTTTAACGCGACTATCTCCCATATTTCCCTTCAATTTATTAAACTACGCTTTTGGAATTACGGGAGTTTCACTCAAAGATTACCTCATCGGCTCTGTGGGTATGATTCCTGGCACAATTATGTACGTTTACATTGGTTCTCTTGCTGGGAATCTGGCCATGATTGGCACTGAAACTCAACCCACCAACCCAACAGTACAATGGGCAATCCGAGTTATAGGTTTAATTGCTACAGTCGCCGTCACTGTCTACATTACTCGTATCGCTCGCAAAGCTTTAGAAGAAGACGTTATCAGTAATTAATCTTTATTAAGTTAATATTACAATTTATTAAATATTTATTACATTACTTTACAGACGGTGGCAACATACAACAATTAAACTAAGAGTCTTGCTCATGTCAGATTTTAAAATCTCACACTTGTGATTTCTAACGGACGTAGTGCTGTGCATCCAATTGTCACTCTCAGGAGCGGCAATGATTACATAAATTTTAATAAATATTTTGCTCACTTTCCCCACAATAGTTAAATAATGTGTAATCGTGGAAAGTGAGAATTAATTCGGCGACCTCGTTTGTTTTTATTATTGGTAGGCTTTTGTCTTTTGGTATTTACAACAGACTTTTCTCCGAAACTTAAATCTCTACACAACCTATGATTGATTTCGGAGACAATTTTATGTCAGTTTATGTAGGCAATCTTTCTTATGAAGTTACAGAAGAAAGCCTGAATGCTGTGTTTGCAGAATATGGTTCTGTAAAGCGCGTTCAGCTACCTACTGACCGTGAGACAGGCCGTTTACGCGGCTTTGGTTTTGTGGAAATGGGTACAGATGCAGAAGAAGCAGCCGCTATTGAAGCTCTGGATGGTGCTGAATGGATGGGACGTGACCTCAAAGTGAATAAGGCTAAACCTAGAGAAGACAGAGGTTCTTTTGGTGGAAACCGAAACAGCTACGGTGGCGGTGGACGTAACCGTTACTAAACTCCGTAGATTTAGCTTTTTGAGCTAATTCGTTAGTCAAAAAATTAGTTTAACGTAATGACGGCTCAAGCACTCTTTGCTTGAGCCTTTTTAAGTGCTTGTACTCCTTTAGGGAAGCAAGCGAGGCAAAGCGTTTCGTACAAAAGAGCTTGGTCAAAAGGCAAAAAACTTTCATTGCTAGAATGCAAATATTTTGTCAATTATTAAACTGACAAAATATTTGCAAAACTGTAATCCTTGTAAGTTAAGCATCTTGAATAAGGATGAAAGCTCAAGAAGAAAACTTTACCGATTCATCCTTATACACTTCACCCTTCAAAGGTATTACCAATGTCCAATTCAGAATTCGAGAGAGTCACTGTACTCCCAATGGATGAGTATAATCAAACGTTGGTTTCTCACGTTCATCCGCCAGATTGGGTTAATCCTCAGCCTGCTGATATTTACGATTTGGTAGTAATTGGTGCTGGTACGGCGGGATTAGTGGTGGCGGCGGGTGCAGCGGGTTTAGATTTAGGTTTAAAAGTGGCGTTGATTGAAAAGCATCTCATGGGTGGAGATTGCTTAAATGTTGGTTGTGTACCATCTAAGACTGTCATCCGTTCTTCGCGTGTAGTTGGCGAATTATGGAATGCTAAACGCTTGGGAATTAACATTCCAAAACATATTGATGTTGATTTTTCTACAGTCATGGCACGGATGCGACGAATAAGGGCTGGTATTAGCCATCATGACTCAGTAAAACGTTTTCAAAAGTTAGGAGTAGATGTTTTTTTAGGTAGCGGTCGGTTTGCGAGTAAAAATACTATACAAGTTGCTGATACAACTCTCCGGTTTAAAAAAGCTGTAATTGCTACTGGTGCCAGAGCTGCGCGACTCTCAATTCCTGGAATTGAAAAGGCGGGTTATCTAACTAACGAGACGGTTTTTTCGCTAATTCAAAAACCGGAACGTCTGGCGGTGATTGGTGGCGGCCCGATTGGTTGTGAATTGGCTCAAGCTTTCCGGCGCTTAGGCTGTGAGGTGGTACTTTTACATCGCGGTTCTCACATCCTCAATAAAGAAGATGCTGATGCTGCTGAAATTTTGCAAAAGGTCTTGATTGGGGAAGGAATTCGTTTGGTACTGAATTGTCAATTAGAAGAGGTGGTGAATGTTACTGAAGGTAAAAGGCTTTACTTTTCTTCTAAAGGTCATCGAGATTCAGTGACAGTAGACGAAATTTTAGTGGGCACAGGGCGATCGCCAAATGTGGAAGGTTTAAATTTAGAGGCAGTAGGTGTAAAATATGACCAAAAGCAGGGTGTATTGGTGAATGATTATCTGCAAACTACCAATCCGAAAATTTATGCAGCTGGCGATATCTGCATGAATTGGAAATTTACCCACGCTGCGGATGCCGCCGCCCGAATTGTCATTAAAAATACGTTGTTTTCTCCTTTTGGCTTGGGGCGTTCTCAGCTTAGTAGTTTAGTAATGCCTTGGGTGACATATACAGACCCAGAAATTGCTCATGTAGGCATGTATGAACACCAAGCGCAAAAGTTAGGTATTGATACAGTAACGATCGCTATTCCTTTTAGTAGTGTAGACCGAGCGATCGCTGATGCTGAAGAATTGGGATTTCTCAAAATTCTCCACAAAAAAGGGTCTGATGAAATTCTCGGTGCCACCATTGTTGCTAGCCATGCAGGCGAGATGATTTCTGAAGTGACTGCGGTCATAGTGGGTAAACTGGGTTTGAGCAAGCTTAGCAATGTTATTCATCCTTACCCAACTCAAGCTGAAGCCATAAAAAAAGCGGCAGATGCATACCGCCGCACACTCCTAACACCAAGAACTAAAAAATTGTTGGAATTTATCACAAAGTTTTCTTAGGGATTGGGGATTGGGGACTGGGGACTGGGGACTGGGGACTGGGGACTGGGTGTTTGTTATTTCTCCCCCTGCTCCCCCTGCCTACCCGCGTCCCCCGGTCACTGAGCGAAGTCGAAGTGCATCCCTCTACGCCGGACGCCAACGCTCAATCTTATTGCCGTATAAGCTGACGTAGTAAATATAACCATCTGGTCCAGCGTTGATCTGTACGGGCGAATTTAAACCGGAAGCAAACCGCTTAACTGAGGTAACTTTACCATCATCGCTCAATGTCAAAGAATCAATGGTGCCTTTACTTGGGTCGCCGATAAACAATGCACCTTGATAAATCGAAGGCAAGCTGTTACCGAGGTAAAAATCACCTACAACAATTGCATTGGCACCAACATGTTTGTAAGCATAAATTGGTGCTGTAATGATCTCACCGCTGGTGTAGGAGGCTTGGGCGCTAGGTAGTGTGCTGTATTCTGGTTGTTGCAAATTGAAGCCGTCAGCACCTTCATAATAGGGCCAGCCAAAGTTAGCGCCTCGTCCGGTATTCGCTTCTTCCCAAGTTTTCCAACCAACGTCACCAATGTAAGGCGTGTTGGTTCGGGGATCAATCGTAAATCGGAAGGGGTTACGCAGACCGTAGTTATAAACCCTAGAACGATTGCTATCGGAATTACCATCGTAGAATGGATTATCTGATAAGCCTTTACCAGTCATGGCATCAATTCGCAAAATTTTTCCAGATAAATTATTCAAATCCTGAACGCGAATTGCTCGCGCATCTACCCGGTTGTAAGAAGTACCATCACCAAGGCTCACGAATAAAGAACCATCAGTACCAAAGCTCACAGTCCCAACTGAGTGAGATTCACTATCGGTCGCTAGATAATCCTCAATGTTGACAACTTTGTCGAGGTTGTCTAGATAATCTTGCATGTTGGCAAATCGTTTGCCAGTTTGACTGTTAATGATTCCTGAAGGGGCGTAGTTGAGTTTATTGTCGAGTTTAATATCTGTGCTATTGCCATCAGGACGACTGATATTTTCCCAAATGCTGTTTTTGCCCAACAGCACAACTTCACTACCAGGGACAACAGTGGTGTAGTTGGTTGCGGAGTCGGCTGTCACCCGGATTAGCCGCGCCGCACGATTACCTTTGGCATCAGGCCCATCTAAGACTGTGTTAGGGTTGGTGTTGTTATAAACTTCTGGTGGATCGTAGGTAAATAGCAAGTAAATGTAAGGATTATCGGGGAAATCAGGATGTACAGCCAGATCTAACAGTCCGCGATCGCTTACACTATTTACCTGTCCAGAGATATCGATGAATGGTTTTGCTAATAGTTTGCCATCTTCAAATACTCGAACTACCCCACCTTTCTCAGCAATATACAAGCGATCGCCATCGGGTGTCCACTCAAAAGATGTAGGTAGATTCAACCCTGAAACGACTGTTTCTAAGGTCAAGTTACCAGGGTCATCATCAATGATCGAAATAGTAGCTAGATTTTGAAGATTCAAACCCACCCCAACTGGATTTGTAAACTTCACATTAAAGCTCTCGTTTGTCTCTCCAATAGTGTCTTTGGTAATGGGAATAGAAATGATTTGAGAGCGTATTCCTGGGTCAAAGTTTAAGGTTCCAGACACAGCTTGGTAATCAGTTCCTACTTTGGCAGTCCCGTCTGTGGTTGTATACTTTACACTAGCAGCCTCGGAACTTTTACCCCGTGTCACTTTGAGTGTAGCAAGACCATCATCTTCATTCAACACAACCTCAGAAAAACTCAAATCAGTGCGATCGTCGTCTTCAATCGTCATTCTCAGAGTTCTTTGAATTCCTAAGAAAGCGTTTTCTGGTTGATCAATAACGATGGTAAAAGTTTCGTCTGATTCTGATAAACTATCCTTTAGGATAGGTACAATGATGTCTTTGCTAGCCTCTCCTGGATTAAAGGTAAGTGTACCTGCTTTCTCTTGGTAGTCATCCCCTGCTTTGGCGCTTTCGCCCATAGTATAATACTTGACAGTTGATGTACTATTTAAATCATCGCCATTGCGCTTCACCGTGATGTTCAAACTATCATCACTCTCACCAACAGTTGTATAGGACTGCCCCAAGGTAATGATTGGTTGAAAAGACGGTGTGTACAACTGAGATTTGGGAATAATTTCTTTTACTTGAGAGGAACTCGACCATAAGAGTTTAGCAACTGCTGGCCCATAGATTTCCAAGTACTCCATTTTAATTTCGTACTTTTCACCGGCTTGCAAGGTAATATTGCCACTGCCTCGTTTGGAAACTTGATTGGTTGGTAGATTGATAATTTGCTCACCGTTTATCGATACTTTGGCACCATCATCGCTGATGAGATAAAAGGTATATGTCTCGCTGTATTTGGGTTCTATAAAACCTGTCCAACGTACGGAAAAGGTTTGGTTAGCTATAGACGCAGTAGGACTACCATCAGCCCAATCAAAGTTGATTGTTGAGTCGGTGCGAGTTAGCTTCAAATTAGTGAAGTCTAAATTGTCGAAATACTCTGCTTTCAATCCTTTACCTGTGCCAGCAATATTTACCAAAAAAGTACCTAAGTTGGCAGCTGGAGCAAAATTGCCGCTAGTGTCGCTAATTTGATTGGCTTGTAGATTAATAGTGTAAGTTCCATTTTTGGTACTATTCCAACTTCCGCTAGGAGCATTAATACTATATGTAGCCGTGCGCTCATTGCCATTGCTGCTATTATCTACACTGACCAATTTTGCTAATTGACTAAATTCGTTTGGCCCAGTCACAAGCACATCGCTGTTGTCTAAGGTTGAAACCTTAACGGCTGTGTCATCTTTGTAAGTGACAGTAAAGTTATAAGTATTAGTATTTCTGGCTGTCAGAGTAGTAGTTTTTGCTGTAGCGGTGAGTGAGGTAGCGTCGGTGTATAACTGGGATTGAGGAATAACTTCTTTTACTTGCAAAGAACTCGACCAAGAAAGTCTAGACATTGCCCGAACAAAATTATCGTAGTACTCTAATTTAATGTCGTACTTCTGACCTGCTTCTAGAGCTATTGTACCCTTGACTTCTGTCGCACCTTGATCGACGAAACGATTGATTATTTGCTTACCGTTGACCCACAGGCGAACACCATCATCACTAGTGGTGTAAAAGGTGTATGTATCACTGTATTTTGCCTCCACTAACCCTGTCCAACGCACAGAGAATGTATCTTTATCGATAGACTTGTCAGGAGACCCATAAAGCCAGTCAAAGTCTACTTTGGAATCGATGCGAGTTAACTTTAAGTTTGTGAAATTTTTGTTATCAAAATACTCAGCATAGAGTCCGTTTCCTGAAGAGAGGCTGCTTTTTGCTGTCTGTAGACTAGGTTCACTAACGCTACTAGCTCGTGCAAAAGTTTTGATCTGCTGAGAATTGTTTGTATCTAAAGACGATGAAGGGGTAATTGCTGAACTTACTACAGTTGATAACTGTTGATTAAGGGCTAAGTTACTATTTTGATTGGCAGAATTATTCATAGATATATACCTCAAAACTATATCAGGATTGATATCCTAATAAATACTTTAGGATTACTTTAGGTGTTGAATACTTGGAAAAATATCCACTAAGATATAAACGCAAATATGTTGATTTGCGAATTCAATTAGCTTGCTATTTTGTTATTTAAAGCTTCCGCGATATATCTTTTTCCTACAATTGCTAAAAAATAAAACTGTAAAAAAAATATATATCGCTGGAAATAGCGGATATTACTTAAAGATGTGATTAATTTTATTTGACATGACATCCTGGTGTTATGTCTATTGTTTTTCTCAGTATTGTTTAAATATTTACAATGCCATGTAGCTTTTTAAAGCTATATCAAAGTTTTCATCAACCTCGAATGAAATTTGCAAAAGTTACGTAATGATTTAGGACTACATGATCACAATATACCACTTAAGTATATCGAAATTGTGTAAAGAGAAATTTTGATATTTAAAGTTTAAAAAATAGTAATTTTTACCTATTAGCCTAATAACTGTATTGTTTGATTTCTCTAGCAAAGATACATTTTGACTTTATACAGAACAATGTTTGTTCAATCAGTAAAAATGAATCTAAATAAACTTAGTATATAAAAATCACTTTTTATTAGCTAAAGATGCTAACAAGAAAGGTTTTGTCTACTAAACAGATATTATTTATCAACGTTTATTTATACCCACTTATTTAACACATTTTATTATCTTATGTATAATTTAATACAATAAAATAGATTCACTTACAAATGAAGTAGCTAGTAGACTGATACAGCCACTACAAACAAGATTGGGAGTTAGAGGAGAGAAGATATGGGGCAAAATTTAATCCAAAACGCCAGAGGTGAAAAATATTTTTGTGTCAGTTCTGACAAGTTTGACTTGTACATTCCCACTTTCACCTAGACTAGGGGCAGCAACCTTGTTAATATCGGCTAAGGAAAATAGACTGTGACTGAGACAAACAACCCAACCTCTACCCTCTTGAATGTCTCACGCAGGGAGTTGAGAGATTTAGTACGATCGCAACTGCAAATGCTACTGGAAGTGGGAGATTTGCCGGGAGCAAAAGCCATCCTAATACCAGTGCAATCTGCGGATATTGCTGAGGCCATTGAAGGTTTGCCAGAAGCAATGCACGCTTTAGCTTTTCGCTTGCTTTCTAAGGACGAGGCAATAGAGGTTTATGAATATCTTGACTACAGCGTCCAAGAAAGGCTAATCGAAGAACTGAAAAGTCAAGATGTACGCGATATTGTAGATAAAATGTCGCCCGATGACCGAGCGAGGTTATTTGATGAATTACCAGCAAAAGTTGTCAATCGGCTGTTAGAACAGCTCAGTCCAGCAGAACGTCAGGCTACGGCTCAACTATTAGGTTATGAAGCCGATACAGCCGGACGAATTATGACACCGGAATTAATTTCTTTAAAAGAAAATTTTACAATATCTCAAGCGCTAGAGCGGATTCGTAACTTAGCTAATGCTAGCGAGATGATTTATTACCTTTACATTACTGATGTAGAAAGGCGCTTAAAAGGGATTTTATCACTGCGGGAATTGGTGACGGCTCAACCAGACCAAACCATTGGTGATATTATGGTTCGCGATCCGGTGCTTGTCTACACCGACACCGACCAAGAAGAAGTAGCAAAATTAATCCAAAGATATGACTTTTTAGCAGTACCTGTAGTAGACCGAGAACAGCGTTTAGTAGGGATTGTCACGGTCGATGATGTCATTGATATCCTGCAACAGGAGACAACCGAAGATATTTATACAGTGGGTGGTGGTGTGCAGTCCGATGGCGACAACTATTTTCAGATGAATTTGATAGAAGTTGCTCGCAAACGGGTTTTATGGTTATTAGTTTTGCTAATTACTAACACCATGACAGGAACGATTATTAAGTCACAGGAGGATATCTTATCAAAAGTTGTTACACTAACGGCATTTATTCCCCTATTAACTGGTACTGGCGGTAATGTAGGCGCTCAGTCTTCCACTGTCGTGATTAGGGGGATGAACACCGAAGAAATTCGATCGCTTGGTGCTTGGCAAGTCATTGGGCGAGAAGCGATCGCAGGTGCTTTATTAGGAGGTATGCTAGGTACAATTGCTACAGTGTGGGCTTTCTTATTGCAAGGGAGATTAGAAGTTGCGATCGCTGTTGGCGTTAGTTTAGTAGCTATTTCTGTTTTGGCTTCTATTTCCGGTTCCGCACTACCGTTTTTATTTCGCCTACTCCGTTTAGATCCTGCTTTGATGTCAGCACCATTCATTACCACAGCAGTTGATGTACTGGGTGTTTTGATATACTTCAACTTGGCAAGAGTAATTTTAAAGTTATAGAAGGGCGATCGCACTGCATTCAGGTTCTAAGCTGTCGCGCCTACAAATCGAGATAAAGCCGGATAAGGCTCATACGATCGCCTCAGTTGATGGTTGATGCAATTGTTCAAGGCGATGGGCTTCTGCTGCTTGATGAGCAATATCAGCTTCGATTGCGCTCTTGTTGGCGTGGTAGTAAGCAAGCGCAGCATATACTTCAGCTAGGGTAATATGTCCAATTCGATCCCCAATATCTTCAGCAGCTAGCCCTCGCTTGTACCAGAAAACAACACGCCGAACTGTTACACCTTTGCCTGAAATGTGTGGGACTCCGTTGTGGAGTCCTGGAGTTTGGCTGATTAAAGTGCCAATGTCTACTGTGGTAGTCATTTGTGGTTCTCGTCATCAGGAGGTCTAACGACTATTGTAGGGCTGAAGATTGCAAGGATGGAACTGTGGTTTATTTCCTTTTCATAGTTCGGAAGCTGTATCTGGAGCAATAATTTCACCAGTTCCTAATTCCAGTATCAAGTCTTGATCAGTAATCAGTTCGCTGAGTTCCTTAACTTGTAAGTTCATTTCCTCGCAAGCTTGCCTTAATTCGCTAGCAAACTTATTGAGATCATTACCATATCCACATAGATAGGCAGCGGTTTCGATTCCCTGCTTAGCATTTGCTCTAGCACAATCTACTAGTTCTGTGCCATGCAATGGTGTAGAAGATGCCATAGATGTCGTTTTTATTGATTATGTATTCATTGCTAGATAGATTATCAATCTTTTGGGATGAACACATCCTTCTAATGGTGGTAAGCTAATCTGCCTTTAACTTGCATAATCCTTTGCCTCAGAAAGACGCAAAGAGAAGTTGCGTGCGGGGGTTCCCCCCGTTGAGCAAACTTCGGAGGACGCGCTTAAGGGGAGACGCGGGGATGCAATTTGAATGATTATTAGCTTATGGCAGGCAAAAAGCCTACCCACCCATCCGCAAAGACTATAACTTACCAGTAAACACCCGCTTTGCTGGCCCTGTCATGTAAACTCGCTGGTCAATTTCCGACCATTCAATTTGTAAGGGGCCACCAGGTAATTCTACAGTTGCGAGGCGATCGCATTTCCCCGTCAATACACCAGCCACTAGTGATGCACAAGCACCAGTCCCGCAAGCTAATGTAATACCTGCACCTCTCTCCCATACCCGCATTTTCAGGTAGTCACGGCTTACTACTTGAATAAATTCAGTATTTGTGCGTTGGGGGAAAACTGGATGATGCTCAAATTGAGGGCCTATAGTTTCTAGAGGAATTGCTGCTACATCCTCTACAAAAGTAATACAGTGGGGATTCCCCATACTCACACAGGTAACCTCCCAAGTTTCCCCTGCCACCGCTAACGGCTGATTAATAACTTTCTGTTGGGCAGATGTAAGATTAGTGGGAATTTCCCCAGCAAGTAATCGAGGTAAACCCATATCCACCTTTACTTGCTCATGGGATATGAGTTGAGGTGTAATTGTACCAGCTAAGGTATGAATGCGATAGGTAATTGGGAATTGGGAAGACTCTTTCCCAGTCCCCAGTCCTTCTAAATCTGCTAAAAAGCTGGCTAAGCAGCGAATACCATTACCGCACATTTCCGGTTCTGAACCATCAGAATTAAAAATCCGCATTGTGTAGTTAGTACCATTTTCACCAGGCAGGGCAAAAATTACACCATCAGCACCGATACCGAAGTGGCGATCGCACAATTGCACTGCCTGCTCTGGAGTGATTACAGGCTCAGACGTAGAGCGATTATCAATCAGAATAAAGTCGTTACCCAAACCGTGATACTTAGTAAATTCGATTGCCATTTCCAAAATCCATCAATTATATTTGTGTTTTGCTGTTTGTTCTTTGTCATCAAGGCAGGGAACTCTTAACAGTTGTTCCTATTTCCTGCGATGTACTGAACGTAGCCGAAGCGAGTTCCCCGTTCCCTTTTTAATTGTCCTTTGTAAATAACTAATACTTCGGCTCCTCTCAGTACAAGTGACTAATGACTAATGACCAATAACTAATGATTAATGACTATGATTACTGAATTTGACACCTCCTTACCCAGTATTAGACAAGTTCAAAACCTAATTAAACAAACAACGCCAGTAGAGTTCAAGCTACTCACTGGCGATGTCATGACAGGAATAGTTATATGGCAAGACATACATTGCGTCTGTATCGCCAATGAAGACAGCCAACAAACCACAGTTTGGAAGCAGGCGATCGCATATATTAAGCCTAAAGGTTAGACATTGAATGTAGAGACGCGCTTTTGAAGCGTCTCTAAGCTAATAATCATTCAAATTGCATCCCCGCGTCTCCCCTTAAGCGCGTCCTCCGAAGTTTGCTCAACGGGGGGAACCCCCGTTGAGCAACTTCTCTCCGCGTCTTTCTGAGGCAAAGGATTATGCAAGTTAAAAGCAGATTAGCTTACAAGGGTTTCGGGTAACTATTGACAGTAAACAAATGTTGTATTTGATTCAGACCTGAGAGGCTACCGCATAGTAGTACCTGATCGCCATCTCGCAAGTCCATATTCTCATCAGGAGAGCGAATAAATTTACCGTCTCGCCGGATTGCTTGTATTTGTACTTCATATTGTTCGCTGCTAGCTAAATCTGCAAGTTTTTTACCCAATATCGGAGAATCAGTATTTATCCGATTCCACTGGCAAGCACTATTTTCCCCAGGAACAGCTACTTGTCCCTTGGCAAATTCTGCTAAAGCTGCCAGTTCCTCGTCTGCTCCCACTACCAACAGGCGATCGCCTTCTGCTAATTTAGTTTGATCATCGGGATAGTCGATTTCATCGCCATTATCACGTCGAATCGCCATTAAACTGGCTCCTGTCAAGTAGCGCATATCCGTTTCTTCTAGGCTCATGCCAATTAAGGGTGAACCAGATGGTAAGGGATACCAGCGTCGATTTAAATCACTGGTTGCTTGTTGTAAATCGCGGGAAACTTCAAAAGCAGAACGTTCTGGGCGCAAATCTAAGTAATGATCCTTGCGGATTTGCTGCATTTGTTGCTGTACTACATCTGGCGATAAGCCTAAGCCAGTTAATAAGTGGGTTGCCATTTCTAAACTGGCCTCGAATTCTGGCTGTACTACTTCTCTGGCGCCTAGTTGATAAAGCACTTCAATGTTTCTATTTTGAGTAGCACGAACCACCAAGTCCAATTCGGGGGATAATTCCAAAGCGCGTTTCAAGCAAAGTCGGGTACTCATGGGATCTGGAAGTGCGATCGCCATTCCTTTAGCATGGTTAACACCAGCAGTTTCTAACACATGGAGACTCACACAATTTCCATAAACGTAAGGCACTCCAGCTTCCCGTAACTGCTGAATTCTACTTTCTGCTTGGTCAACTACTACCATAGGTAACTGTTGTAGTTGTAACAACTTCACCAAATTCCTCCCCACTCGCCCATAGCCACAAACGACTACATGGTCTTTCAAAGGTAGTTCTTCCGATACATCCCGTGGCTGCTGTTCCTCTAAATACGGTTTCAACCAAGGCATGGTTTCGGCAAAGTTAAATAAAAATGGCACTAACCGCAGCACAAAAGGGGTGAGCATGAGTGTAACTGCTGTAGTTCCCAAAATCAGCAGATATATCTGTCGAGACACCAACCCTAGCGCTTGTCCTTCACTGGCGAGAACAAAGGAAAATTCCCCAATCTGCGCTAGTCCCAACCCAGCAATTAAAGCTGTTTTCAAAGGATAGCGGAACAACTTCACCAGGGGAGTGATAATCAAAAACTTGCCCACAAAAACGATCGCCACCAGTCCTAAAATTAACTCCAGGTTGTTCCACAAAAATACTGGGTCAATCAACATCCCAATAGCAGCGAAAAATAAACTAGCAAAGATATCTCGCAGCGGCTCTACATAAGTTAAAGTTTGATCGGCGTATTCCACCTCAGAAATCATCAAACCTGCGACAAACGCACCCATTTCAATCGACAAGCCCAAATACTCTGTAATTAGGGCAATTACCAAACACAGCACTACCACACCTAATAGAAATAGCTCTCGGCTTTCAGTGCGGGCTAGCAGTCGCAACAAAGGGGGTATGAGCCAAATTCCTGCTACTATTGCCCCAGCAGCAAATAATCCCAAACGCAACAGCGCTGTCAGGACTGCAAAACCAATCGATTCTGCTGGTTGATGCAAAGCTGGTAACACTGCCAACATCAAACCCAACGCTAAGTCTTGGACTACCAAAATACCCAGCATTACCTGCCCGTGGGGCGTTTCTGTTTCATTGCGCTCCATCAAGCATTTGAGGACAACTGCTGTTGAAGATAAAGACAGAATCGACCCCAAAAACACACCCTTGGCTGGCAAGGCTCCCCAAGCTCCCGTTACCCCGCATACTAAAACAGTGATGAGGATTGTCAGGGCAATTTGGAGTCCACCACCGCCCAAGGCGATCGCTTTTACCTTTTTCAGTTCCGCTAAAGAGAATTCTACACCCAAAGCAAACAGCAAAAAGGCGACCCCAAACTGAGCCAGAGTCTCGATTTGAATAATTTCTTTAATCAGTCCCAGTCCCGCCGGGCCGACAATCATCCCACCAATGAGATAACCCAATAGAACCGGTTGCCGTAAAAGCGCCGCAAACAGCCCACCACAAGCTGCGACAGCGAGAACCGAAACTAAATCAACAATAAGTCTAAAATCTTCCTGCACAAGTTTTTAAAAGAACTATTAAGAGCTATTAACTCAGGATACAAATTTTTAACTATCTCAGGGTAGTTTGTTTTGTGAAGGGACTACAAAAGTTTTGACATACTCCCCGTAATTGAATCTATCCATTACCCGGATCTTTCTTAACAAACAGACAAAATACTTAAAATTAGACCGAAAGGGTTGATGGGTATAGTTTTGAGGACTGCGGCGATTACACGATATCGCCGCCACTTGGAAACTTCTCCATCCTGATTCTCCTAAGATATCTTTGTAGTTAACGATCGCACTCAGGTTTAGTCCATTTTCTGTCTCTCAAGTCAATCATGCTCTCATTATTTACTTCTATCATTCCCTCAGCGTCTGACTTACAGCAATGTTAAGAAAGATGCGACTAATGGATAGCCCAAACTGGGAGAGGGATTTAGGGTGAGAGCAACGCACTGACTTGGCTATACAGACAAAACCCACCTGCGTGGGTTTGAAAGGCCTAATTTTTGGTTATTTCACGGAGGTGAACTTTGTTTGTGTAGCATTAATCTGCTTTCAGCATCCACACCAGAAAGCTTAGAATTAATTCTACAGGAGGAAGAGAATAGTCCATTAAATCAATTGTGATTGTTTGTCCCTCTAACTTGAGAAATCGCCATTGCGTTCCGCTAGTAACAGTACCATAAACTACTGGGATCGCTTGTCCTTTGGCTTCATTATCAACTGCGATCGCCCACGGTAATTCTTCTAAAATATTTTGCAGTCTGTTACTTAAAGTAACTGGTTCAATTGAATCTGGGAAAAAGCGAACTCCCTCTACAGTAGTCAGGTGAAAATCTTGTTTCACTTTCTCAATGGTGAATTGACTGTAGGGCATATTAATTCGTAATTAAAACTAAAAACTTCAAAAGGGTGGGTATAGTCCCACCCTTTTAATTATCCTTCTAACGCTTCAGCAGTCTTCTGTTGATCCAATTTGAGTATCAACACACCCAAAGGTGGCAAACACAAATCTAGCGAATAAAGACGATTGTGCAATGACCAATCATCTGTCCACTTACCGCCCAAGTTACCCATATTACTGCCGCCATACTGACGCGCATCGCTATTAAACAACTCGGTATAAAATCCCTTTTCCGGTACACCGATGCGATAGTGGGAATGGGGTTGAGGCGTGAAGTTGCAAACCACAATCACGAAGTCTTCAGAATCTTTGTCACGTCTGATGAAAGAAACGACGCTGTGACGATTGTCGCTACAGTCAAGCCACTCAAACCCTTCTCGTGCAAAATCCCACGTGTATAAAGCTGGTTCACTACGATAAAGATGGTTCAAATCCTGGAAAAACTGTTTTAACTGTTGGTGCGGTTCATACTGGAATAAGTGCCATTCCAAATCAGCCCAAACATTCCACTCACTCCACTGCCCAAATTCCATGCTCATAAACATGGTTTTTTTGCCTGGGTGAGCAAACATATAAGTAAACAAACAACGCACATTAGCAAACTTCTGCCATCTATCTCCCGGCATTTTGCCGATGATATTGCTCTTACCATGCACCACTTCATCGTGAGACAGGGCTAACATAAAGTTTTCACTGTGGTTGTACCACATACTAAAAGTAATGTTGTTTTGGTGGAACTGACGGAACCAAGGATCCATGCTGAAGTAATCCAACATGTCATGCATCCAACCCATATTCCACTTCAAATTGAAACCCAATCCACCTGTGTAGGTAGGCCAAGATACCATCGGCCACGAGGTAGATTCTTCAGCAATTGAAAGAACACCAGGAAAATAGCTAAAGATGAGATGATTTACTTGACGTAAAAAATCCGCTGCTTCTAGGTTTTCTCTGCCACCGTACTGATTAAGTAGCCATTCTCCTTCCTTACGACAATAATCAAGGTAAAGCATGGAGGCTACAGCATCAACGCGAATACCATCAATATGATATCTGTCAAACCAAAACAGGGCATTTGCTACCAAAAAATTGCGAACTTCGTTGCGGTTGTAGTTAAACACCAAAGTTCCCCATTCTTTGTGTTCGCCTTTGCGAGGGTCTGCGTGTTCGTAAAGGTGAGTGCCATCGAAGAAAGCTAAACCATGTCCATCTTTGGGAAAATGACCAGGAACCCAATCCACAATCACGCCAATATCGTTTTGGTGACATTTGTCAACAAAATACATAAAGTCTTCGGGGCTACCAAAACGAGAGGTGGGAGCAAAATAACCAGTTACTTGATAACCCCAAGAACCATCAAAAGGATGTTCTGCAATGGGTAGCAATTCTACATGGGTGTATCCCAATTCCTTGACATAAGGAATCAGTCTTTCTGCTAACTCTCGGTAGGTTAGAAAACGCGCACCAGGATTTAGTTCGGAGACAGTAACTACGGGTTCAGTATCACCATTGGGTAGTCTAGCTGGTTCGGCACTAGAAGCGTGTAACCAAGAACCTAAATGTAGTTCATAAACTGAGACTGGTTGCGTCAGGGGATCAGTGTGACGCCGCTTTTCCATCCAGTTTTCGTCAGCCCAAGTATGAGTATTTAAATCAGTGACAATTGATGCTGTTTTGGGGCGAGGTTCTTGCCCAAAAGCATAGGGATCAGATTTTTCGTAAATGTGTCCTTCAAAATTTTTGATTTCATATTTGTAATGCTCTCCTATGCCCACTTCAGGAATAAACAATTCCCAAACTCCTGTTGGGCCTTTACGCATTTGGTGCTTGCGTCCGTCCCAGAGGTTGAAATCTCCCAATATGGAGACATTACGGGCATTAGGTGCCCAAACAGCAAAATAAACGCCCTTAACGCCGTCTATTTCTGTGGGATGCGCCCCTAATTTCTCATAAATTCGATGGTGGTTGCCTTCACTGAACAAATGCAAGTCAAATTCTGTAAGACGGGGAGAACGGAAAGCATAAGGGTCATAGGTGACACGTTCATGCTCCCCCTCTTTAATTCGCAGTTGGTAATTTGTCAGTTCTGCGGCTTCAATTGTGCATTCAAAAAAGTGGGGATGATGCACCGCCTGCATCGGGTATTCTTTTCGTTGTTCTGGAACGACTACCGATACTGTACTTGCATTTGGTAGGTAGGCTCGCACAGCCCAGACGTTTTTGCCATCTTGTTCTATTAAGTGAGAACCCAGTATTTCAAATGGATCGTGATGCTGATTCCAAACGATACGGTTAACCTGTTCAGGGGCGATCGTGGTCATGGACATGAAGCTACCTACGTGAAATAACGTGATTGACTAAATCTGCTTTTTTAATATCTATATATATTCTTTACATTTATTTGCAATTTTGTCGCCCCCGTTGCCTGAAGTTAAGATAAGTTTTGATTATCTTTTGGGAATGGGGAATTCATAATGACGCTCTCAGCGAAGCTATGCCGTAGGATTTACGCTACTGCTGCGAAGCGCGTAATTCGTAATTATTTCTTCTCCCTCATCTTTTGGTTGGTGAGTTTTGGCTACGCGGTAATCGAGCGAAGTCGAGATTCAACTACCGCAGAGTCAAACCACATCTCCCTAGCTTTTTCAAAGATCTAGAAAGGGAAAAACCTCAAGCAACGTCTTACGTATACGGAGTAAGAAAATTTGCTCTCTAATTCTGGATGTCAGAATTGGTGGGGGGGCTTCTTGGAGCTGAGTCTGTAGTTCTGCGTATTCTGCGGCACTTAGGTATTTGCCATCAATTGGCGATCGCGCTTCCGTAATAATTTGTGTACGCAGTATCTCTTCTGGTGTATCCTCTGGAGGCGGTAATGCCGTCACCACTGCTCTTGAATGGCTATTGAATCCTACAAGGGTAGCAGTAACTACAGTTAGTATAAATAATTTCATAACCTTTCTCGCTTTCACTCTGCCTATCTCCTGTTTCTTCCTTACTGAAATAATGAGTGCTATGAAGGTAAACGAGAAGGACTAACATTGAGAAAACCACAGTTTTTTGCTAAAGCAAAGCAGCTAGCTACACAAAAGCGCTAACTGCTTGCTCTAAATAACAGAATTTTGACTCTGAATAAATCTTCCTAGACGCTTATCCCTATTTTTAAAGCCGGGGGTTTGCGCGTCATTGGTTTTTGGTCAGAGGATAATTTCGGACAAACACTTGATGTGATTAGAAACTCTCCTCACCGAAGAGGCAGAGGGGAAGGGGGCACAAAGCAGGGGGAGCAAGTCCTTATCCTCTGCGCGAAGCCTGATCAAAGCAGGGGTACTCCGCTCCACTTTTCCAGGACACTCATCTGGGGCGGACTACAAGCTTTGTTCCAGTCTCTCCCCCCTGCTAAAAACTCCCTGCTCTCCTGCTTCTTTTGACCAGTATTTTTCTTTGCGCTCTATTTCACTTAGCTATATTTAGCAAGTTTCAGAACTTTATTAACCAACACAAGGATGCTGGCGTGTCATCCGAACTCAACGAAATTCAGGGATGTGGTGAGGAGAGTTGTCACTAAATTACTTTGGGCGTGGGGTTTATGGTGTCTTAGTGGGAGTAGCAGCGGGAGTAGCGGGAGTAGCGGCAGGGGTAGTTCCAGTATCCGCTGGTTCAGCGGGAGTAGCAGCTGGAGAAGTAGTACTGCCAGGTTCAGTAGTGCTATTTTCACAGGCTCCGAGAATTGCAGCCAGACTCAACATTATGGCCAAACCAAAGATTTTTGTTTTCATAACTCCTCTTTCACCAATTGTGGCTAGAAAATTTTTTCGCCTGTTGAATAAGATACCTTATTTATTGCTTTTTTTTAAAGGCTGTTAGATTACATATTTAAAAGCAATACTTTGGGGGTAATTTTTGATTTATAGGTATCATGCAGCCAGACGATTGGCTTGTCTCAAGTTAGAAGTATAGTAACTTAATCAGGAAACGGAAGCTATGCAGTTTGCTAGTAGTTCGATTCATGATAACAAAAGTTACGTTTTTTGGTACGGAGTATTGCACCTTGCTGCTTTCCATTGCCATACTTTAGATGCAATACTCAAACCGTTAAGCTGTCCAATCTCTGATTGCAGTATTGCAATCTTAGAGAAAGATGCAATTTTTTTGATTTGGAACGGCTTAAGTCATGTGTGGTGTTGCATACTGGTGTTCAGACAGCGTTTTTGACAGCATAGGGTTGTTGCCGCTTGACATGTAAGCGTCAACCTTTAAGCATAAACGGTTGAGACGATCAAATATACAACTTTTATCTAAAATGACTGACCTATTAGAATACTTAAAACGTTGTGTTTAGGCTATTATGTGTGCTTATTGCTCTTTGAGCAGTTTTAACCCAAGCAAAAATAGAGAATTAATCTAAAATACATTATTCACCATCTAAAAAAAATTATGGCTGTTGCTCGTAAATCAGCTGTTCCTACACAAGGCTCTTGGTTTTGGCGAAATTCAACCCCGCCTTTAGCAAAAAAACGCTCTAAGAATATAGATTCATCGACGCTTGGCACTACGTTTGTACCAGGAAATTCTAAAATAAAACGACGTTTATCAGAAAATCTACAGATTTCTTCTACAAATGAGACAATTGCACCCACATTGGTGAAAGAATCAGGTAAACAAAAAGTTTCAAATCTTCAGGGACAGTCTATTGCAAAGCAAAATACTTCTGGTGGACTTCCCGTAATGCCTAACTCTGGGGCACTACCTTTGTGGTTACTGCGCTTGTACAGTTTACATCGTTACTCATCAGTTGTAGCGTTTTTGTTTGTAGCAGCAGCGCTTGTAGCTTATGGCTGGACGGTATATTCCCAAGAGCTTTGGAGTCAAACATACCGCAGACTGCATAACTTGCAGCGTTATGAGCGACAGTTAACAACAAACAATGCAACTTTAACTAACAAGATTGCTAAAGAAGCAGAAGCACCAACTTCAGGATTAGTATCGCCAAGTCCTAAAGAGGCTATTTTTCTACCTCCAACATCTCATAGTTCTAATCCAATATCGTCTGCAATCAAGCCAAATTCTCAAACACAACAACAAACACCTTCGCCACTGGGATATTGAGGTTAAAGCTAAGGGATTCAAACTCCGAACGATTTTTTGTCTCCACGACTAAAGTCGCTTTGTTGCAACCAGGTGCTTCGATCTTGAGAAGGGTCGCTCTGTCCGTCTCCCCTTCTTTGTGTTTTCTTGGTCATTGGTTGATGGTTAGTGGTTTGAAAAAACTAACAAAGGACAACTGACAAAGGATAGACAACAATGCCAATGCAGAAGTCATCAAACAGAACAAAGTTAAGAAATTTTCGCAATCCAGTATTCAAAAGGCGACAAAAGGGTTCTCAACACAGATTGGCACAGGGGGAACTTGGCTCTGACACGCAAGACCAAATACCCAACACCAAGTCTCGATTGTTTGTAGTTTGGGGTGTATTAATGGTGGCTGGGTTAGGGTTGGCGATTAACTTATACCACTTGCAAATTGTTCGAGGAGCAAAGTTAACGGAGAAAGCAAGAAATCAGCAAATGGTGAATTTGCGACCTTTTATGCCCCGGCGGCCAGTGGTCGATCGCAATAATAATGTGTTGGCTATTGACCGTCCTGTGTATACTTTATACGCCCATCCGAAGCTGTTTGATAAATCTAATGAAGCGATCGCCCAACAACTAGCCCCTATATTAGCTAAAGATGCTGCTGAGTTAGTCAAAGTTTTTCAAAGTAAAAAAAGTGGGATTGTACTCGATGCTTCTCTACCAGAAGAAATTAGCGATCGCGTCACCTCATTAAGCCTCAATGGTTTAGAGTTAATTTCTAAATATTCTCGATATTACCCAGCGGAAGATTTAGTTGCCGATGTAGTGGGCTATGTTAATGTTGACCGTCGGGGTCAAGCTGGTGTGGAGTACAGTCAAGAGAAGTTACTGGAACGTTCTGTGCAAACGGTACGCCTGAGTCGTTCTGGTAACGGAATGCTTAAGCCAGATTATGCTCCTGAAGGCTTTATGCATTTTGATGATTTGCGATTGCAACTCACTATTGACACTCGTTTGCAAAGAGCTGCTCGCGCTGCTCTCAAACAACAGATGGAGAAGTTTAACGCCAAACGTGGGGCAGTAATTGTCATGGATGCGTTAGATGGTTCTCTACTGGCCCTAGTTTCTCAGCCTACCTATAACCCTAATGAATATTCTAGAGCTGATATTTCACTGTTCAAAAACTGGACAGTGGCAGATCTTTACGAACCAGGATCGACTTTTAAGCCTTTGAATGTTGCGATCGCTCTAGAAAATGGTGTCATTAAAGCAGATGATATATTTAATGATTCAGGTTCTATAAAAGTAGCTAATTATACTATTCAAAATGCCATGCTCAATGGTTACGGGCGAATCAGCATTGCTCAGATTTTGCAAAACTCTAGCAACATTGGCATGGTAAAAATTATCCAACGATTACAGCCTTCAGTGTACTACAACTGGCTAGAACGCTTGGGTCTAGGACAAACCGTTGATACAGATTTACCTTTTGAAGTAGGTGGTCGGCTGAAAAGTCAAGAAGAATTTATTGCCTCACCCATTGAGCCTGCTACTACCTCTTTTGGTCAAGGCTTTTCTTTGACACCTTTACAACTTGTGCAAATGCACGGTGCTTTAGCTAATGGTGGCAAATTAGTTACGCCCCACGTCATTCGGGGACTGATTGATAGTAAAGGGCAAATGCATTACTCACCCAATCGCACCACACCACGTCAAATTTTCTCAGCCTCGACAGCCCAAAAAGTCGTAGAAATGATGGAGACAGTAGTCTCTGAAGGTACAGGCAAGCCCTCACAAATTCCGGGATATCGCATTGCTGGTAAGACTGGTACAGCCCAAAAAGCCAGTAGTTCTGGTGGTTATCTCAGCAATGCTAAGATAACCAGCTTTGTAGGTATTCTCCCAGTAGAATCTCCCCGCTATGTCGTATTAGCGTTAGTAGATGAACCAAAAGGTGCAAATGCCTACGGTTCTACCGTCGCCGCCCCAATTGTCAAATCTGTGATGGAAGCGCTGATTCCCATTGAGAAGATTCCGCCTAGTAGGGATTAGGGATTGGGGATTGGGGACTGGGGATTGGGGATTGGGGATTGGGGATTGGGGATT
>NZ_JCACKM010000110.1:0-22131 GCF_059505385.1 Desmonostoc vinosum | reverse complement strand
AGAGTCATTGAGAAGCCCGCGCTGTACTCGAAGAGTCAGCGTCGGGTACGTCACTCACACGTAACAGGAGAGATTTTGTGAAAGTGCCTAAATTGCTTTTAGAAGATTGGACTATATAAGAATGGCGATACTATAGAGGTCAAAATGATGTAAGGTATGAGATTGCGATCGCCTACTTTACACCCTCACCATGTCAGACTCCCAAGCTGTAAGTGCTGCCGTTGCCAAACTCTACAACACCTACCCCTTTCCGCCAGAACCCCTACTAGATGAACCACCCCCAGGTTATAATTGGCGCTGGAATTGGCTAACTGCCCATAGTTTTTGCACGGGTTATAAACCCCAAAGGCAAGATATCCGCATTTTAGACGCTGGTTGTGGTACAGGAGTTGGTACAGAGTATCTGGTTCACCTCAACCCCAAAGCTGCTGTTGTCGGAATTGACCTTAGCACAGGTGCTTTAGCAGTGGCAAAAGAGCGCTGTCAGCGTTCTGGAGCAAACCGTGTTGAGTTTCATCACCTGAGCTTGTATGATGTGGAAGAGTTACCGGGTGAGTTTGATTTAATTAATTGCGTTGGCGTTTTGCATCACTTAAGCGATCCAATTCGCGGAATTCAAGCCTTAGCGAAAAAGTTAGCCCCAGGCGGCTTCATGCACATTTTTGTGTATGGGGAGTTAGGCCGCTGGGAAATTCAACTAATGCAAAAAGCGATCGCCATTCTCCAAGGTGACAAACGAGGCGATTACCGCGATGGTGTGCAAGTCGGACGCCAGATATTCTCTTCCTTACCAGAAAATAACCGAATTGTCAAATACGAAAAACAACGTTGGTCATGGGAAAACCAGCGAGATGAGTGCTTTGCTGATATGTACGTGCATCCGCAGGAGATTGACTACAACATTGACACGCTGTTTGAATTGATTGATGCAGCAGGTTTAGAGTTTATCGGTTTCTCAAACCCTGGTTTCTGGCAGTTAGACAGGCTTTTAGGCAAAGCACCAGAATTAATAGAACGATCGCAAGAATTAAGCGATCGCCAGCGCTACCGTTTGATAGAATTACTAGACCCAGAAGTTACCCATTACGAATTCTTCCTCGGTCGTCCTCCCCTCACTAAAGCCGACTGGTCAAACGATAGCACCTTATTGGCAGCAACTGTAGAACTCAGTCCTTGCATTGACGGGTTTCCCAGTCGAGCTATATTTAATCACGACTACCAAATAGTGAATTTATCAGAAGCAGAGTTTGAGTTTCTGCAAAACTGTGATGGTAACTCAACAGTGGCAGAAATTTTAACAAGTGTGCAACTAGAGTTAGATGGGGTGAGAACACTCCTCCAGCAGCAGTTAATTTTGTTAACGCCAGCTTAAATTATGGCTATTACTAAAGGGATTGATTGCGGTTGCTGTACAGTCGAGTATTTTTCCCATAGCTCCTCATTTTTTAAGTTTGTGCGGTCAATAACCAGTACGTCTGGACGAAAACATCACAAAGGCGTAAACGCCGTCTTCGGCTTTCATCCCTTGCCTGAAGTCCGGAATACTGCGCTGTGCGCCTGTTCCTCAAGGGTTTTCAGCCTAACATCTTTATAATACGGCAAGGATTGCCAGCAGCAACGACATTTGCAGGTATATCTTTCACAACTACACTGCCAGCACCGATGGTTGTACAGTCACCAATTGTCACCCCAGGACAAATAATTGCACCACCACCAATCCAGACATTATTACCAATCATAATCGGGGCAGCTAGTTCTCTACCAGTTAAACGGATTTCTGGTTCTACGGGGTGATAAGCTGTATAAATCTGTACGTAAGGAGCGCATAAGACATTGTCACCAATGTGAACTGTATTGCAATCTAAAATTACACAGCCATAGTTCATAAATAGTCCGTTGCCAGCATAAATATTACTGCCATAATCACAATGGAATGGTGGCACAATTGTAATTTTCTGTCCGACTTTTCCTAATAATTCTTGTAAGATTTGTTGTCGCCGCTCTTGCTGTTCTTCAGTTGTAGAATTATAGAGTCGTAAGAGCCGACTAGCTTGCTTGCTTTCGGCAGCTAACTCAGGATCTTCTGCAAGATATAATTCACTCGCAAGCATTTTTTGCTTCTCTGTTTTTTCCCCATTCCCCATACTTCGACTCCGCTCAGTACAAGTTCCCAATTCCCCATTCCCTAATTAATCAAAGACAGCATACGAAGCTTTTCCCTGCTGCTTAGCTCGGTACATGGCAATATCAGCATCTCGTAGGAGAGTTGCTGGCTCTTCATGATAGCTATGATTCAAAGCAATGCCAATGCTAGCTGTAATAAATAGCTGATGCTCATTGAGATTAAGTTGTAGTCCAATAGTTTCTTGAATGCGTTTAGCAACGTTAGTAGCATCGGTAACGTCTTTAATGTCCTCTAAAAGGATGGTAAATTCGTCGCCACCAAATCGTGCTACAGTATCGCCGCTACGTAAGCAAGACTCTAAGCGTCGGGCAATCTCTACCAAACAATCATCCCCTATTGTGTGCCCAAAGCGATCGTTAATCCCTTTAAAACCATCTAAATCTAAAAACAAAACTGCAAAGTTATAATCGGTTCTGCGTTTACTACGCTCAATTGCTTGTCTCAATCTATCTATGAATAAAATGCGATTTGGTAAGGCTGTCAATCCATCATAGAATGCATTGCGAAGCAGTTGCGCCTCTTTGTGCTTACGTTGGCTGATATCTTGAAAAACCAAAACTGCACCAGTAATATTACCATTACGATCGCGAATAGGTGCAACATTGTCTCCAATCGGTATTTCCACACCATCTTTGGTCACTAACGTACAGTTTTCTGGTAAATTGAAAATCTCACCTGATTCGATGGCATGTGTGGCTACGTTTGCGATCGCTTCTGATGTCTCTTTGTCAACTAAACTGACAACTTCTATGAAATCTTTTCCAAAAGCTTCATCTTGCTTCCAGCCAGTGAGGGTTTCTGCTACTGGGTTAATCATGTGAATACAACCATCGGCATGTGTCACTACTACGGCACAACCCATGCTATCGATAATTGCCGCTAATCTCTGTTCTTGTTGCTGTAATCTCTTTTCAATTTGGTGTTTATATAAAGCCATTTCAATCGCAATATGTAAGTCTTTCTCTATACATGGTTTGATAATGTAGCTAAAAGGCTCGCTTAGTTGCTGTTTAGATAAATTTGTATATTCTGAATAATCTGTTAAATACAGTACGGGAATCTGGAAATGATTCTGGATAATATCTGCTGCTTGCATACCATCGATGTTGCCAGCTAAGCAGATGTCAATTAATACTAGATTTGGATTAGTTTCTGCTACTTTTTTTATCGCTTCTTCACCCGAATCAATGATTTCTGGTACAAAATATCCTAATTTTTGTAAACTATTTCTAATATTGGAGGCTTGTAATTTTTCATCCTCAACAACTAGGATTTTGCGGGCGAACATGTTGATATAACCTGTTTGCTAAGATTCAGATCTTGTTGTCAGTGTAACTTAATCTGAATGTCGATATTTATATAATAAGCAATCTCCAAGTACCTGTCTGTTTAGAGGATGTTTGAAAAGTTTTGGGCGAATATAATTCGCTACTACACAAAGCTTAGTCCACCTCCGTGGAAAACACGGAAAATCGAGTTCTTGAAACCCACGGAGGTGGGTTTTGTCTATATAGTCGCGAATTATATTCGCCGGGGTTAGTATTAATTTAGACTAACTTCTTAACTTAACGAAAATACTGAGCTAATTATCAAATAGGATGTTATTCGCCTACTGTAGGCTATTTTTTTGATGAATTTAACCTCATCAAGCTGTGCAGTTAATATCAAGTTATGTTGAGCAAACAAAATTGAGATTTAAATTATTAGAAGTAGTTTGATATGTTGAAAATAAAAAATCAAAAGACGCAAAGAGATTTTAATGATCAGCGATTAGCCGGACTTGATATGAAAATTCAAGCAGTTAAAAAAAAGGGTAATGATTATTGATAGTCAAGTGTGGCTTATGGGTACTCTAATATTGAAAAACTCTTGAGTCACAGACTTCATCGGCAATGATTCAGCCTAGCCTGAAACCCAGTAGATCTTTGCCTTTAAGGATGGTTTTAATTGTCCCATTTGTACTGCAAATATTTGCAGCTGTGGGATTAGTTGGCTATCTATCCTTTCGCAATGGACAGAAGGCGATCAATCAGCTTGCTTCTCGCCTGCAAACAGAGGTGAGCGATCGCATCGATCAGCATCTTAACACTCAACTCAGCACAGCTCGTTATCTCGCTCAGATCAACGGGGACGCGATCGATTTGGGATTGCTTAGCCCTAAAGATTTAGAGCAATTAGGACAGTTCTACTGGCGGCAATTGCAACTATATAATATTGGCTATATTGGCTTTGCATTGACAACAGGTGAGTTTGCAGGGTCTGGACGTTTCTTTGAAGATGGTCGTGTCACTGTTGATGAGGTTTCTCAAAGACGCAATGGAAATCAGCATTGGTACATCTACAATACAGATAAGCAAGGAAATCGTACCACACTAGCTATTGATAATGGGCCATACATTGCCAAGTCAGAAGGTTGGTATCAGGAACCTGCACGGGCAGGTAAACCAACTTGGACGCTTTATCAATGGCAGTCTCCGCCATATACCCTGTCTGTTTCTGCAAACCGTCCAGTTTATCAAAAGAATAACCTTATTGGTGTCATTGGGGTTGACCAACGGCTAACGCAGATTAGTGATTTTTTGCGGCGATTAAAAGTAAGCCCATCTGGAAAAACTTTTATTGTGGAACGTAATGGACTAATGATTGCTAGCTCTAGCAAAGAGCAGCCATTCACACTCAATAATGGTAAAGCCGAACGACTTCAAGCAGACAACAGTCAAGACCCTCTGATTCGAGCAACCACAAGATATTTAAACGAAAAGTTTAGTAATCTTCAGCACATTAAGAAAAATTATTCATTAGAGTTTGTACTTAGTGGTAAACGACAGATCATTAAAGTAACGCCCTGGAATGACGAGTGGGGTTTAGATTGGTTGGTCGTTGTCGTTGTTCCAGAGTCTGACTTCATGGGACAAATTAATGCTAATACACGGATCACAATTTTCTTATGTTTAGTAGCATTAGCTCTAGCTACCATTATCGGTATCTACACTTCTCGATGGATTACTCGCCCGATTTTACGACTTAGTCGAGCATCAGAAGCCATTGCGGACAATCAGCTAAACCAACAGGTGGAAGCATCACCATTTCAAGAACTTGGAGTATTAGCAGAGTCATTTAACCGCATGGCGAAGCAATTGCGAGAGTCTTTTACAGAACTAGAAACTCGTGTGGAAGAGCGTACTCTAGAACTGAAAGCAGCCAAAGAAGTAGCCGATGGTGCCAATCAAGCTAAGAGCGAATTTCTCGCCAACATGAGCCATGAACTACGAACGCCTCTCAACGGAATTCTTGGCTATGCTCAAATCCTCAGCCGCTCTAAAGCATTACTTGATAAAGAGCGTCACGGTGTTAATATTATTCATCAATGTGGCTCTCATTTGCTCACTCTAATCAACGATGTTTTGGACTTGTCCAAAATTGAAGCCCGCAAGCTTGAGTTAACACCTAAAGCACTCCACTTTCCTTCATTTCTCCAAGGCGTAGTTGAAATCTGCCGTATCCGTGCTGACCAAAAAGGCATCGAATTTACTTATCAACCCGACCCAAATTTACCCGAAGGCGTTCAAGTCGATGAAAAGCGTCTGCGTCAGGTGTTGATTAATCTACTTGGGAATGCGATTAAATTCACAGATCAAGGTGGTGTGATATTTAAAGTCGAAGTCATAACTCAAGAATTACCAAATTCTCAACTTCGCTTCTGTGTTCATGATACTGGAGTTGGTATTGCTCCAGAGCAAGTTGAGAAAATTTTTCAGGCATTTGAACAAGTGGGCGATTGCCGACGCCAGTCTGAAGGCACAGGATTAGGTTTGGCGATTAGTCAAAAAATTGTTCAACTCATGGGTGGAGAGATTCAAGTTAACAGCCAGCTTGATGTTGGTAGTAATTTCTTCTTTGAGGTAGAATTAGCGATCGCAACTGATTGGATACGCCAAAATTCTGCTAATGCAGCGGGACAAATCATCAGTTATCAAGGGCAACAACGCCACATCTTGCTCATTGATGACCGCTGGGAAAACCGTTCTGTACTTGTGAACTTGCTGGAACCCTTGGGTTTTCAACTCACACAAGCAGAAAATGGTCAAGAGGGATTAGATAAAGCTAGACAGCAACAACCTGACTTGATTATTACTGACTTGGCAATGCCAGTGATGGACGGTTTTGAGATGCTGAAGCAGTTGAGAACCTCAGAAGAATTAAAGCACCTCCAAGTCATTGTCTCTTCTGCCTCCGTTGCAGAAATTGACCGCCAAATGAGCATTGATGCAGGTGGAGATGATTTTTTACCTAAGCCTGTTCAAACAGATGAACTATTTAGCCTGCTAGAGAAGCACTTGCAACTGACTTGGAATTATGAGTTCACCGAGACACAAAGCACTGGCAATACCAACCATTTAGCTACAAATAACGACACTGAAATTATCTTGCCACCTGTCGAAGACTTAAAACAATTACTTGTTTTAGCCCAACAGGATCGCTTGAAAAAACTCACAGAAGAGGCACACAAAATTAGTCAAGCAGATGCTAGATACACCCCTTTTATTCAACAAGTTTTGTACTTGGCTAAACAATTCCAGTCAGAGCAGATTGAAAAATTGATTCAGCAATATCTACAGCAGTCTTAAATGATTTGTGAAATATTTTTCTGTTGGTTGTTATTTGACCTTTTCCTATAAATACACCATGCATACATCTACAACTGGATACATTCTTATTGTTGATGACACACCAGCAAACATAGAGGTCGTTTCAGAAACATTAATGGATGCGGGATTTGAAGTTGCTAGCGTCCTGAGTGGAGAACGTGCCTTAAACCATATGCAATATAATGAACCAAACTTGATTTTATTGGATATTATGATGCCAGGAATTGATGGATTTGAGACATGCCAACGCCTTAAAGCAAATCCTAAAACTCATCATATTCCGATTATCTTTATGACAGCACTTGCAGATATTGATAGCAAGGTGAAAGGATTTGAACTCGGTGCTGTAGACTACATCACCAAACCCTTTCAAGAGAAAGAAATTTTAGTAAGGGTGAAAACCCATTTACACCTGCGGAGTCTGACAAAAAACCTAGAACAGCAAGTTGCAGAACGGACTGCACAACTATCCCAAGCTTTAAAAGATTTGCAAACTTCCCAAATTCAACTTGTTCAAAGTGAAAAAATGTCTGCTTTGGGACAGTTAGTTGCAGGCGTTGCCCACGAAATTAATAATCCAGTTGGTTGCATTAATGGCAATATTAGCTATGTCGAAGAATACATCAAAGACCTGCTCGAAATTATTGATCTTTACCAACAGTATTATCCACAGCCAATCACCGCCATTCAAGAAAAATTCCATGCCGTTGACTTAGATTATCTCCGCGAAGATTTGCCCAAGCTAGTACAATCTTTACAAGAAAGTACCAATCGAATTTGTAACATCAGCACCAGTTTACGCACATTCTCTCGCACAGATAGCGATCGCCCCATTTGTTGTAATATTCACGAGGGTATCGACAGTACCCTCTTAATTCTTAAACATCGTCTGAAAGCTAACGATTCACGGCCTGCAATTCAAGTAATTAAAAACTATAGTAAGATACCTGAGATTGAATGCTACCCTGGACAATTAAATCAGGTTTTTATGAATTTATTGGCAAATGCGATCGATGCCATAGAACAATCGAACCAAAAGCGCAGTTTTGAAGATATTTTAATTAAGCCAAATTGGATTAAAATTTCCACAGAAGCACAAATTGAGCATGAAAAAGAATCTGCTTTAGTTTCTCATATAATTATTCGGATTCAAGATAATGGTATCGGCATGTCGGAACTTATAAAGCAGAAAATATTTAATTATTTATTTACGACAAAAGGTGTAGGAAAAGGAACAGGATTAGGGTTGACAATCGCTCATCAAATCGTTATCGAAAAACACAACGGCAGTATTCAAGTTAACTCCACTCCCGAAGAGGGCACAGAGTTTGTGATCACAATTCCAAACCGGACAAAAAATGAAAAAGAATAGGGAACAGAGAAAAACAAGAGTATAAAGTAGGGGCGGGTTCACAAATATTCCCAGTTAAATAAGTGATCAGATTCATCAACCCGTCCCTATTAGCCGTGAAAAACAACTTAAACTGCTTCTGTGTTCTTTTCTCCAGTACGAATCCGCACAACTTGTTCTACAGTGGAGATAAAAATTTTACCATCGCCAATTTCGCCAGTACGGGCAGCAGCGATAATTTTATCTACTACCATATCAACCTGACTGTCTTCAACTACGATTTCTACTTTAAGTTTTTGCAAAAACTCAACGGTATACTCAGAACCACGATAACGCTCAGTTTGACCTTTTTGGCGTCCAAAACCCCGAACCTCAGAAACAGTCATGCCAACGATACCAGCGTTAACCAAGGCAATTTTCACCTCATCCAACTTAAATGGGCGAATAATTGCTTCTACTTTTTTCATTTTCTAGACTCCTGACTTGTAATAGCTTTGTTTATCTATCCTAAGCCACGAGAGTGCCCATCCCTCTATGAAGTCAGCAGAGGATGTTCAAGGACGCGGGGACGCGGAGAAGGCGAGACGCGGAGAAAGAATTCAGGCGGGGTTTCAATCCCCGTCTGAATTCAAGCCACTGAATCGAAGATTCAGTGGGGGTCTTAAACCCCTGGGACTTGCGTCCCCGCGTCCCCGCGTCTTCTTGATAAGTTGGGCAAAACAATTTTTCTTGAGTATGGTTGCATCTCGAATAGAAATAGCCACTGATGATTGCGGTATGGGTTGTGTGTAGTCATCTTAGGAGTCGTGTAAAAATAAGTTGAACAATTTAATATTTGTAGTGCGGGCATCTTGCCCGCGCGAGCAAGATGCTCGCACTACTTATTTTTACTTGATGCCTTAGTCGTCATATTCCTGTAATTTTGACGTTTGATGCTAACTAATTTGTAACAAAGTATTATTTTATTAAGTGTTTTATATTACATCACAGCATAAGTGATATACAGTATTTTAGCTGAATGTAGAACCAACAGTATTGAAACTTGATAGCAAACAGTTGGCTCATTTTTTATGTTGGCGATCCTAATGAGGTAGTAAATGCAATGCGTAAGATACCAGCAGAAATTTGTCTTGTTGATTGCGATTGCAGTACCTTTTTTAATCTGCTCAATTGGTAAAAGTGCGATCGCTATCTCTACAAACAACCACAAAGGCTGTATTGATGATCGGGAGCTGCAAAAAGGATGGAGATAGTACAAGTGTTGGTAGTTCAGTGTCAGTAGACCAAGCACTATGGATGCAGTTTCAAGATGGTAGTGAGCAATGTATTAACTTTCCCAATACTGAAGAGAGAATAGCTAGATCAGGGCATTTTCTTACCCTTCTGATTGCGAGAAATTTACAAATTAAAGATAGCCTATATGTTGCTTTTTTAAACCATGCAACTAGAGACTTTTATCATTTTCAAAGGGCAGCCTGGAAACGGTTAGCTTGGAAGCGTTTGTTATGGGGTAAGAAAAGCCAAGCTGTTTTAGGATATGCAACAATTTTAGGTTTGATATTATCCTTTTTCTATACAAAATTTTTTCAGTTAGAAAAAATCCAACAAATTGCTTTGACTAATGAAATCCAGCAAATTTCTACAACATGGAATCTGCCAACGAATCTAGTAAGTGTTATAATTCTTACTCTATTGTCTGGCATTATACTTGTTCCGGGTAGTATTATTTTTACTTCAAACTTAATTGGGCAACAATCTGATAAAGTAAATAAACTTTTTGGCAATCAAATTGATGAGATTATGAAAAGCCTTCGAGAACAGGTAACAACAAGATAGCTAGTGTTTAGTATAATAAAATGACTCGGTTTATTCATGACCATAAATTTAGCCTATCATAAAAATTGTCTTTTGTGACAAGATAAATCAGCGATCGCTCTTTTTATTTGATAGGAAAATCGCTTTTTATTTCCTCTGATATTGCGACTCCTGAAAAACCTACTGGTATTCTTAGACTCACAAAGAAGTATAATTATTGTTAACACCATTTATTAGTTGGCGTTAGCGATCGCTATCATCATGAGCAAAGCCAAGATTCTCGATCCATCTGAAAGCTATACCTTCAGCAAGTATGCCGAATTAGCCTACGATAGCGCCGATATCCTAGCTGAATTTGGTGTTACTCTCAAAAATAGTTCACTGCAACTTCCACAGCAGTTGCCAATCGATCCACAACCACTGAGAATAGAACTGCAAGAAAATCTCACATTGGTAGATCCTGTTTCTGAGATGGCTAGACGTGAAGCACTAATTTTTCCAATTCTCAAAACTATTTGTAAATTTATTCAAGTACCACTCAAAATTGAATATCCTGTGCGAATAAGCAATTGGCTCAAAGGCAGTTTTGATTATTTCATTCCTACTGCACAAAATTTATTAGTAATTAAAGCGAAAAATGCCGATTTAGCAAGAGGTTTTACCCAATTGGCGGTAGAGTTGATTGCTCTTGATCAATGGACTGATTCAACAGTTCCAAAGCTTTATGGTACTGTAACAACCGGGGATACTTGGAAATTTGGCATCTTTCAGCACCAAGAAAAAATAGTTCACAAAGATATCAACACATACGCTATTCCTAGCGACTTGAATTTGGTGCTTTCTGCTCTCTTTGGTATAAGTTTGAGTTAGATAATTGTATCTGGGTCGATATTTAACTCTCGTAATTTTGCTGCCAAACGTTCTACTTTTTCAGCTTCTTGTTGTGCTGTTTCTTCAGGTGTTGGTACTAGTTGTCCATCTAGTGTAAAAAACCGTAATAAACCCTCATAAATTCCCAAATATAACCCTAACTGTTGACTCCACAACTGTCCTTGTTCATTTGGTTGCAGAGGTTGATATTCTCCATCTACTAAATGAAATCCCGCAAATTCTAATGTGTATGGGTCGAACCAAAAATAATCAAGGGTGCGGAAAGTATCTTGATAAATTTCTTTTTTTAAACCTTTGTCTGTCTTTGCTGTTGAATCAGAAAGTATTTCTAGAATTAAATTAGGGTATTTACCATCTTCTTCCCAAACAACCCAACTTTTACGGGTTTTGCGTTCACATCCTAAGACTACAAAAAAGTCTGGGCCTCGAAAATATTCTGATTTAAGTTGGTTTGGATTATAGTAAATAGTCAGATTTCCCGCTGCATAAAAATCATTTCTGTCTCTCCACAGCCATTTTAAACATTTGAGTAAGAGCATGATTTGCTCTAGATGCAGTTCGCTTTCCAAGGGAGGCTCGTCACTATATAAATCACCAGGGGGAAATATTACATCATCAGGGATGCCTTCTTGAGCATCTAATTCTTGAACTATGGTCATAGAATGGATACGGCATCAATTAATTATGAATTTATTTTAGCAGTGTTGCAGTTGGCGTAGCTTTAGCCTATTGTAGACATCGCTTACTTAAAAAAGAATGACTCAATCAATTGAGAGTTTTATACTAACTGTGGAAGTATTAATTAACGATTTTGATGTTCAAACAGAGGGCGTACAACTAAATACCCAGCACCAAAAGCAGTCAGCATAATTAATAAGATAGTAATAATTAACCCCCAGCCGCTGAGTTCTCTTGAGCCTGACTCGGTGGTGGGATAATATCTTACTTCTTGTTCTTCTATAAACATTGGTTCCGACATCGGATACATTTCCATTACAGGTACGGAAAAGTCTTGACGGCGGTTATTTTTAGAGGGTGCTTTGGGTGCTACAGGTGGACGTGGACGAGAAGCCTGCTGGCGTGGGCGCGCTGGCGTTACTGGCTGCTTGGCGACACTTTTGACCCCGGCAGCAGTATGAGAGGCTTGGTGATTGCTAGGCGTTGTCTTGTAATCTACAAAATCTTGTAGGTGTATAAAAGACTGCACAACTTTAGTAATTTCTTGACGGAGTAGTTGATTTTCTTGCACTAATTGCTGATTTTGGGCGGTGAGTGCATTCAATCTTGTTTGTGTTGCCTGTAACTCTGCTGCCAATTCTCGGTATACAGAAATTGGTACAGAGGGAGAGTAGGCTTGAGTATTAGGTGAATTCCTATGAACAGAACCTGTGCTTGCTCGCATCGGGGCTTAGTATTAAAAATTAAAGTAATTAGATCGTACAGAGATGCTAACAGAGATAGTTAGTCCTGAAACTATGCCCAAGAATAATTGAAAAATGCTGAGAGAGCAAAGATTTTTTATTTACATTTTTGGGCCTGGTCAATTGTCAGTGTTCAATGGGCAGTTGTCAATGAGAATTTAGATGAAAGTGTTAACATCCATTCCCCCCTTCCCCACCTCACCGTGTCTTCTTAATTCCCCATTCCCTATTCTCTTGTAACAATGGAAAAAAATGTCCTACAGGGCCTTGTCCTTTACCAATATCTAGAGAATAAGCGAGTGCGACGGTGACATATGCTTTTGCTTGTTGTACTGCTGTCCACAAGTCTTTTCCCATTGCTAGGTTAGCAGCGATCGCAGCTGATAAGGTACAACCAGTACCATGAGTATTTTTTGTTTCTACTTGTTTGGTTGTTAAAGTCTCCAGCTTTTGCCCATCGAACCAAATATCAATACCACGCAAATTCCCCTGCATTCCTCCACCTTTGACTAAAACGGCTTTCACTTTTAAAGTTTGGTGGATAATTTCAGCAGCAGCCCTCATATCATCCAAGGAATCAATTTCTAAACCGCTCAAAATCTGAGCTTCGTAACGGTTGGGTGTGACAATAGCTGCTTTGGGAATCAAGGCATGGCGGAGAGTCTTAACAGCGTCATCATCTATTAATTGTGCCCCCGTGCGTGACACCATCACCGGGTCAACTACTAGATGATCGATTTGCAAAGCTTCTATCTGCTGGGCAACAGTAGAGATAATTTCCTGGTTAAGCAACATCCCTGTTTTCGCTGCTTGCACGCCGATATCTTCAACCACCGCCCGAATTTGCGCTACAACTGCTTGAGTTGACATCGCATCAACCCGCACCACCCCCAAAGTATTTTGGGCTGTGATGCAGGTTATGGCGCTAGTACCGTGGACACAATGAAATGCAAAGGTACGTAAATCTGCTTGAACTCCCGCACCACCCCCACTGTCTGAACCAGCAATAGTTAAAGCAACAGGTACTCTAGACATTAGACTTCTTGCATAAATACTTTAATGTTGTTGAATAATACTGTGAAAAGCTCACGCAGAGGCGCAGCGAAAAGAACGCAAAGAGGGACTTTTGCAAGGGACTATAAAAATATTTCTTCCCTACTCCCTACTCCCCACTCCCTACTCCCTATTTTTTTGAATTTTCAAGTTGCTTGATGATAGCGTTCAAAGGATTTGGTTGTGGATTTTTTGGTTGCTCTTGTGGCACAACTGTTAAGTAAGGTTGAAGCTTGGCTTCATCAACCCAGCCAGAGTAATATTTGATGCTAGTAGATTTTGGGGTCAGTTGAAGTAACTCTAAATCACCCCGCATCGCATTCCAATTGGTGGGAACGTTTGCTGAAAGTTCACCAGAACCAAGACCTCGTGGGCCACCACCAAATGCATTTAAAGAAACCTCATCTAATGCTCGCATGAAACTTTGTCCATTCCAATGCCACTGGAAACCAGGCCAATTTACAGGTAATTGTCCTGGTGAGAGAGAACGCTTAAACTCATAAAGACTTGCACCCTCATCTAATGCAACTGTAAAGCCTTGAGGATATCTCACCTCATAGCGTCCCTTAAGAGTCTGGAAATTTACAGGACTCCACCACAATACCTCTACTATTTTCTCACTATTGTTAGCAGATAAAAATACAGCTGGAGTTTTATTAGTTAACGCACTATAAAGTGGAAGTTCTGTTGATGGTAGTTTAGACATTGCGGTAAATCGCCAACAAGACCAACTCTGAGGATTATCAACGGCTTGCCATTTTACTTGACAAACACCATTGGCAGTACTTACCCAAAGATTTTCTTTCTCTAACAAAAGCTTGTCAGGAATTGCCCCCACTATAGGGCTATTGTGGACTGTATAGGCGCTTAAAGTACCGGAATTGGGGTTTTGTGGACTGGGACGGTAAGCAACTAATCCTTTAGCAGGAATGTAAGGATTTCCTTCGCCACTTACATGAGTACCCATCCAAAAAGTGGGATTTTTGGCATCTCCTGTGATGGCTAAATCGGTAATTTGTGTAAACCCAAGTTCTTGGGGTTTAATTAAGGTAAATTTATTAGTCTGTGGTTCATAACTGACAATAGTCGCAATCCCGTTGTTACCTTCACCTTGCTCAAAAGCAACAGACCACCAAATGCGATCGCCATAAATCACCACTGCGGTAACACGAGGCAAACCCAACTGGCTTCCTATGGCTGTATACCCCTCTTTTACTGCTGCGTTTTGTAAATCTTTGAGAGTATATAAAGTTTGTTGTTGAGGTTTTTTGCTATTGGGGGCAATCAACTCCAAAACAATCTTATCCTTAGCTGGGTCTGAGATATTTGGCCTTGATAAATTATTGTTTTGTCCAAGAGAAAATCGCGGTTCTAAAATCACTCGATACTGATAAGTTTGACCCTGAAAATCAAGATTTTTAAACTTGGGATTTACTATTTCTTGGGATAATTCAGCATAATTACTCGGTGGCTGTAACTCTTGAGGCAAAGTTCCTGGTTGCACAGTCCAAGTATTGTTACCCCGACAAAAAACAAAATCTTGCTTGAGGGTTTGAAACTTAATGGTATCAGCGTTGGCCACAATATTGCGAATATGATAGTTAAACCGATCATAAAAGCTTTCGTTTTTATTTGGCACAGGTAAGGAAACAACTGTAGAATTCGGACAGTTTTCTGTTTTCGAGTTAACACCATTACTCACCTGCGAAAAGTTATTAGCACTAGAAGCACAAGCATTAGCTAATAAAACAATACCGACAATTGGAATAAGTAGTTTCATAATTAATTAAGCTCTTATTAATTCTGGATAGTAGGTAAAGCTGACAGGGTTTCCCCCTTAACAAGTTCCGTGGGTTTAAGTCCCCCAGTTCTATAACCGGCAAGTTTTGCGTTGGCGCTAAATCCCCATTACAAAACTTAATTACGTTAGCGTTAGCGAGTCCTCGAGCGTCAGCGGTAGCGATAGCGTAGCGTTAGTGAGTCATCGAGCGTCGCGTCATTACGAATTACGAATTACGAATTATTTAATTGGAGTGCTGAAGCGCGATAGCGGGGCGTTTAGCCCGTGCTGAGTAAAAAGTTTCCCCCCTGTTCCTTGTTCCCTCAGAACTAAATATTGGAAATCTTCTTTAACCTCAGCCAACAAAGTCCTTTAAACCCCTATGCTAGCGATTGGGCAAAGCTACTGATTGTGTAAGGTTGGCAAGAAGAAAGTATTTGTATCAGGATACAAAGGAGAAAGCACAGATGACTAACTTTTTAGATACTGCCATTGAAGCGATCGCAGCTCGCGAAATTCTCGACTCCCGTGGCAGACCAACTGTGGAAGCAGAAGTCCATTTAGTCAACGGTGCTGTGGGACTGGCACAGGTTCCTAGTGGGGCTTCTACTGGCACTTTTGAGGCACACGAATTACGCGATGGCGATCAAAGCCGTTATGGTGGTAAAGGCGTTCTGCAAGCAGTGCAAAATGTCAAGGAAGTGCTGGCACCCAAGTTACTCAGTTTAGACGCCCTCAACCAAGAACTGCTAGACCGGACGATGATTACCTTAGATGGTTCTAGTAACAAAGCGAATTTGGGCGCTAATGCCATTTTGGCAATTTCTTTAGCCGCAGCCAAAGCCGGGGCTGAATCCTTGGGAATTCCTCTGTATCGATATTTGGGTGGCCCCTTAGCGAATTTATTACCAGTGCCATTGATGAATGTGATTAATGGTGGGGCACACGCAGCAAATAACGTCGATTTTCAAGAGTTTATGATTGTCCCGATTGGGGCATCATCTTTCAAAGAAGCATTACGCTGGGGTGCGGAGGTGTTTGCCACTCTCAGCAAAGTCTTGGATGAGAAAGGTTTGCTGACTGGTGTCGGCGATGAAGGTGGTTTTGCCCCTAACCTAGAGTCAAATCAGGTAGCTTTAGAATTGCTGGTTGCTGCCATCGAGAAGGCTGGTTACAAGCCAGGGGAACAAGTAGCGTTGGCATTGGACGTGGCAGCCAGTGAGTTTTACAAAAATGGGCAGTATGTCTATGATGGTAAGCCTCACGCTCCCACAGAGTTTATTGATTATCTAGCTCAATTAGTTGACCAATATCCTATTGTGTCAATTGAGGATGGGTTGCACGAAGAAGACTGGCAAAGTTGGCAATTGCTCACCCAAAAACTAGGCTCACGAGTACAGTTAGTGGGTGATGACTTGTTTGTGACTAACGTCACTCGCTTGCAAAAAGGCATCCAAGAAAAAGCAGGTAACGCCATCTTAATTAAACTTAATCAAATTGGTTCGCTTACCGAAACCCTAGAAACAATTGACTTGGCAACTCGCAACGGTTTTCGTTCAGTAATTAGCCACCGTTCTGGCGAAACCGAAGACACAACCATTGCCGACTTATCTGTTGCTACCCGTGCCGGTCAAATCAAAACAGGTTCCCTCTGTCGGAGTGAACGGGTAGCCAAATACAATCGCTTGCTACGCATCGAAGATGAACTAGGCCATCGCGCCATTTATGCTGGTGCAGTAGGCTTGGGGCCGAAGTAGGGGCAAGGGGCTAGAGGTGAGGGAGATGAGAGAGTAAAAAAGCAGGGTAAGTAGGGAAAGCTGGGGAAGCAAGAAATAATTTACCAAGAAGACGCGGAGCGTGACCCTTCTCAAGGTCGAAGCACTGGTCAAAAGCCCCCGAATGCGAGTCGTGGAGGCAAAAAATGTTTTCCTTGCTTGAATCCCCTAGCTTGAGTTATGGGGACTCTCCGCGTCACCCTTCGGGTGACGCTCGCAAGCTCGCTAACGCTGCGCTAACGCAGTCGCCTGCGGAGGGAAACCCTCCTTTACTCGCTGTCTCACCGCGTCCAAACGTCTCCGCGTCCTCATCAAGAATTACGAATTCCCCAGTACCCAGTACCCAGTACCCAATCCCCAGTACCCAATCCCCAGTACCCAGTACCCAATCACGGATAGAACCCCAACCTGGGTAAACCCAAGGTTTCATCCCAGTCCATCATAATGTTTAAACACTGAATTGCTTGACCCGCCTGGCCTTTGATCAGATTGTCGATCACTGACATGGTAATCACTCGCCCTGTACGCGGGTCAACTTCTACGCCGATGTAGCAAAGATTGCTACCACTCGCCCATTTGGTTTGAGGGTATATTCCACTTTCACAGACTTTAATCCAAGGGGAATTGCGATAAAAAGCGGTATAAATAGTGACTAAATCATCCCGAACTAAACCAGGGTCGCGTAGTGTGGCGTATACGGTTGCTAAAATCCCGCGCACCATGGGGATGAGGTGGGGTGTAAATTGAATTGTGACTTCGTGACCGGCTAATTCACTACAAATCTGCTCGATTTCTGGGGTATCACGGTGACGAGCGACACTGTACGCTGATAATGAATTATCTGCTTCTGCTAGCAATAAGTTAACTTTGGCTTGTCGTCCACTACCAGAAGTGCCAGATTTAGCATCGATAATGGCTGTTTCTGGTACAATTAAGCCTTGCTTCATCAGCGGCGAAAGTGCTAGGAGACTGGCGGTAGGATAGCAACCAGGACAACCAATCAGCTGAGCTTCGGCAATGCGATCGCGGTAAAGTTCTGGTAATCCATATATTGCTGTGTTAGCAGTTGAGCGATCAAATCTCTCTTTCCCATACCAAGCTGTATAAGTTGCTAAGTCACTAAATCGATAGTCTGCACTCAAATCCAGTACCTTGCAGCCTTTTTCCAGCAGCTTAGGCGCAATTTGGCACGCTAGACCATTTGGTAAACAGAGAAATACTACTTCACAACGGTGAGCAATGATTTCTGGCTCTACCGCCTCTATTGGCAAGTTTAATGCATGAGCCAGATGTGGGTAGAGGTCTGCAAAGGTTTTTCCGGCACTAGTCTCATCACCTAAATAAACTAGTTCGACTCCTGGATGATCCATCAGTAGGCGAACTAACTGTACTCCACCGTAACCTGACGCGCCAACAATCCCAACGGGTACGCGTCTAAATTTGCCCATGATATGAAATCCTTCTCAGCATTTGGTTAACTCGTTCTTAGCCATCAACATATCAGCGACTGGGCGTACAGCGCATAATTTATGTTGTTTGGATTAAAAGGGAACAGGGGATTTGAATCGCACGGCGCGTTTGTCAACAAAAATTTTAGCGGCATAAGTTTTGCCATGTTATCAAATCATTGCTAGTCTACTTCTGTGCTGGATAAAGGAGCTACAATCTAGAAGAAGAAATTGTTAAAAAAATTTACGTTGGTAGCTGGAAATTTTTCTGTGTCACAGCCTAAGACTACCCAAGCTTTTAAATTTGATTCGATTGATGCCGCTTTAGCAGACCTGAAAGCCGGCCGCGTTGTTGTGGTGGTAGATGATGAAAATAGAGAAAACGAAGGTGATTTAATTTGTGCTGCCCAATTTGCCACCCCTGACATGATTAATTTTATGGCAGTGGAAGCCAGAGGATTGATTTGTCTGGCTATGACAGGCGATCGCCTAGATGAATTAGATCTACCATTGATGGTGAGTAATGTGGTAGCAGAAAGTCACAACACCGCTTACGATAATCAAACAGCATTTACCATTAGCATTGATGCTGGTTATCGTCTGGGTGTCACAACAGGTATTTCTGCCGAAGACCGCGCAAAAACTATCCAAGTTGCTATTAACCCTAACACTAAGCCTAGCGATTTACGCCGTCCTGGTCACATCTTTCCTATTCGGGCTAAGGAAGGAGGGGTGTTAAAAAGAGCCGGACACACAGAAGCTGGTGTTGATTTAGCCCGACTAGCTGGTCTATATCCAGCCGGAGTTATTTGTGAAATTCAAAACTCTGATGGCTCAATGGCGCGATTACAGCAGTTAATGGAATATGCCAGACACCATCAACTCAAAATTATTAGTATTGCGGACTTAATCAGTTACCGCCTCCAGCACGATCACCTCATTATCCGTGAAACCGTTACCAAGTTACCCAGCCAATTTGGTCAGTTTGAAATCTACGGATACCGCCATACATTGGATAATACAGAACATGTTGCCATTGTCAAGGGCGATCCAGCAACCTTCAAAGATGAGCCTGTGATGGTAAGGATGCACTCTGAATGCCTAACTGGTGACGCTTTAGGTTCTCTGCGTTGTGATTGCCGGATGCAACTGCAAGCAGCACTGAAAATGATTGAGAGTGCAGGCAAAGGTGTTGTAGTTTACTTGCGGCAAGAAGGACGCGGTATTGGCTTGATTAACAAGTTGAAAGCCTACTCTTTACAAGATATGGGGCTGGATACGGTAGAAGCGAATGAGCGTTTAGGGTTCCCTGCTGACTTGCGGAACTATGGCATGGGGGCGCAAATGCTGATGGACTTGGGCGTGAGCAAGATTCGCTTGATTACTAATAATCCGCGTAAAATTGCGGGCGTCAAAGGTTATGGATTAGAAGTAGTCGATCGCGTTCCCCTATTGATTGAGTCTAACGACTACAATTCCCATTATCTAGCGACAAAAGCCAAAAAGCTTGGTCACATGCTTTTGCAAACATATCTGGTAACAGTAGCAATTCATTGGCAAGATGATCCACAATTAGTTACAAAACGCTATGAACGCTTAGAGAAATTGCGGCATTTAGCGAGAAGCTACGATTTATTATTACAGGAAGAAGCGCGACCATTAGCGATCGCTGTGTTTGATAAGCCATCATTGACGGTACATTTAGGTTTCGATCAGCCAAAAGTTGCCGCTTGTGATTGGTATAAACAGGATGGTCATCCTTATCTCCAAGCCATCAGCCAAATTTTGGATAACTTAGTAGCTTTGCCTTACATCCAAAACCTAGAATTTCTAATTTCTTCAGGTAGCGACCCTTTGAGCAACTTGCAAATCCAACTAGACCGACAGATGTTTTCAGCTGATACACTGCCTTCATCGATTTGCGATCGTTTGGAGACGCAGAAGATATACAGCTTTAACAAATGAAAGGGAATAGGGAATAGGGAATAGGGAATAGGGAATAGGGAATAGGGAATAGGGCGTAGCATTGCTACGCCTTTAAAGTTTCTATAAGTGCTAACCTGATCAAAAACCAGCTGATGGCAGCTTACCCTGTAACATCTGAAATTTAGTTTGAATGCAATTTGCACAATTGCAACCAAGTTGATCAAGAATTGGGTTAGATGTTTGATTTAATGTTGGTGCTGCCAATTCATGAGTTGGTTGTGCAAATGCTACCACAACAACTTGTGTAGTAGATGGAGATTGCATACTGGATGCATTAGCTGGATTAGCGACCAGTACCATAGATGCTATAAATACCGGACAGGCAAATAAAATCAGTTTTGCTATGTTCATAAATTTACACAAAGAGACCTTTGCTGATACAGCATAACTAATAAATTATCGACGTTCAACTGCAATAATTGCTCCCAATGTTGTGGGGAATTGGGAATTGGGAATTGATGTTGGTTACTTCTCCCTCATCCCCCTCATCCCCCTCATCCCCACTACACCTTTGACCAAACGAGTAATTCGCCCTTCTCGCCGCCTGCGGCTAGTAGTTTGCCTTGAGGATGCCAAGCTAAGCTAGAAAAACCAGCTGCAACACCAGTGATTAGTTGGGATACTTCCTCGGCTTGGTTCCACAAACACAACCAGCCATCAGCAGCAGCAGAAGCGAGAAGAAAGCTTTGGGGTGCAAAAGCGATCGCACAAATAACATCTACATGATTAGTTAATACTCGTGCTTCCCAACCCAAAGATTCATCTGCGGATTTTTCCCACACTACAATACCTTCTACACTTGAGGATGCGAGCAGAGGCGCACCAACTTTGGTAGTAGCTTCTGACCAAGCCAATTGGCGAATTTTCCCAGGAAAACCACGCATTACCCAAGGGTCAGGGTTGTTCCATTCTAAAACAGTGACGCTACGATCCATATTGCCAGAAGCTAAGTATTTGCCATCAGGCGACCAAGCCATAGCTACACTGACAGTAGACATATCTAAAATATATGGTTCTTCATCCCAGTTTTGACTGTACCAAATCTTAACTCCTTGATAACCACCAATCGCTAAATACTGACCATCAATGCGCCAATCAATACCCAACACTGACGAATTATCAAAATTGAGTGTGACAACAACTTCGTGAGTATCTGCATTCCAAACTTGCACATTACGCCCTAAACTGAAGGCTAACTGATTGCTGGTGTGATTCCAAGCTAGCCTGTCTACCCATGCCGGAGCATTTTTTAAAGTAGCAATTAATTTATATTCTCGCCAAATTTTTACCTGTCCATCCTGTCCACCGACAGCTAAAAATTTTCCATCTGGAGAAAAAGCCAGACAATCTATTGATTTGTCGCCAGCAGCCTGCAAAGTTGTTAAATTGCCATCATTCCACAGCACCACCTCCCCAGCAGCGGAAGTTGCTGCTAGAGTTTTACCTTGTGGCGACCAAGCGATCGCTGTTACATAATCTGTAAGTGTCCCTGAATAGTATTCTTCAAATTCCTTGGATTTGCTGGTTGTGAAGTTCATAGTAAATAAGGAGTGGGGAATGGGGAGTAGGGAGTAGGGAGTAGGGAGTGGGGAGTGGGGAGTGGGGAGTAGGGAGTGGGAAGTGGGGAGTAGGGAGTAGGGAACTTGTACTGAGCGGAGTCGAAGTATGGAGAATTGGGAATTGGTTATGAATTATTCTCCGCGTCCCCGCGTCCCCGCGTCCCCGCGTCCCCGCGTCCCCAGTCCCCAGTCCCCAGTCCCCAGTCCCCAGTCCCCAG
>NZ_JCACKM010000109.1:0-22295 GCF_059505385.1 Desmonostoc vinosum | reverse complement strand
ACTGGGGACTGGGGACTGGGGACTGGGGACTGGGGACTGGGGACTGGGGACGCGGAGAATAATCAATAACAAATGACTATTCCCTGTTCCCTATTCCCTGCGATGCACTGAGCGTAGTCGAAGTGTTCCCTATTCTTTTACTGCCATAATCTAAGAAAATAAGAACTGGCAACAGATTGAATGGATTCGCTGCAAAAAATCTTATGACTATTAATCGACGCCATTTCTTGTTTTTACTAGGAGTCGGTACGGGTGTTTTTGCTCTAGATGCTTGTGCTTTGGCTGAGAAAACTCCCAGTGGCAATGCTACAACTCCCAGCCCCGCAACTAACACAACAACGGCAAAGGCTATCCAATTACCGCCTCTGCCTTATGCTAACAACGCGCTAGAACCATACATTGATGCGAGAACGATGCAGTTTCACCATGATAAACATCATGCAACTTATGTCAAAAACCTGAATGCCGCATTAGACAAATATCCAGAACTCAAAAGTAAGAGTGTTGAAGAATTATTACAAAATCTCAACACTGTGCCAAAAGATATCCAAAAGGTAGTACAGAATAGCGGTGGTGGGCATGTGAACCACTCGATGTTTTGGAAAATTATGAAACCGAAAGGTGGCGGGGAACCGACAGGAAATATAGCCACCGCCATTAATCAAAACTTTGGCAGTTTTGCGGCTTTCAAAAAACAGTTTAACGAAGCTGGTGCTAGTCGTTTTGGTAGTGGTTGGGTTTGGCTAGTGAGAAACAAAGACGGCAAACTAGAAATAACAACTACACCTAATCAAGATACTCCTTTAAGTGAAGGCAAGTATCCCATCATGGGTAATGACGTGTGGGAACACGCGTACTATCTTAAATACCAAAACCGCCGCGCTGATTATCTAGATGCCTGGTGGAACGTGCTTAATTGGGATGAGATCAACAAGCGGTTTGCAGAAGCTAGCAAATCTGGTTAATGGGGAGTAGGGAGTAGGGAATGGGGAATGGGAACTCGGGGCCCAGTCCCCAAATTGCTCTAGATACTGGCAAAATATGAAAAGAACTAATAAAATCCTCTTCTGTACGGCTTTGTTTCTTGAAAAACTACAGATGAATCACTATGCTTTACCTATTATTTAAATAGCCGTCACAATGACCATCTCTCGAATTAAATCTGATTTCCTTGACCAAGAAAAAACTCTTGTTGAGTTCTTACACCAACGGGCAAAACACCAACCACACCACAAAGCTTACGTATTTCTGGAAGATGGAGAAATACAAACTAGCTGTTTAACTTACCAAGAGTTAGAACATCAAGTCAAGGCGATCGCAGCTTATCTACAATCTATCTCTACACCAGGCGATCGCGCTTTACTACTTTACCCTTCAGGATTAGACTTTATTATTAGCTTTTTAGCCTGTCTCTATGCCGGAATTATCGCTGTTCCTGCTTATCCACCCAAACGCAACCAGAAGCTATCCCGATTGCAGGCAATTGTCCGGGATGCTCAAGCTAGTTTATTATTAACTACCACAGATATTTTTCCCCTGATCGAAAAACAGGGCATGGAGGAATCTGCATTCACGCAGTTGCGGTGTGTGTTAACTGATCGGATAAATGCTCAGGCTGATGAATTTACGCCTGTAACTATAGAACCTCACACCACGGCATTCTTACAGTACACCTCCGGTTCCACAGGCACCCCCAAAGGAGTGATCGTTTCCCATGGAAATTTAGCTCATAATTGTCATGTTATCCAACATAGCTATCAAGAGAGTGCTGAAGGTATAGTGTTAAACTGGCTACCGCTCTACCATGACATGGGATTAGTAGGCGGAACGCTCCAACCTCTAGTCGTGGGATTTCCAGTCATATTAATGTCACCGATGGCATTCTTGCAAGACCCGATCCGTTGGTTGAGGATCATTTCTACCCACAAAGTCACGGTGACAGTCAGTCCCAACTTCGCTTACGATCTTTGTATCCAAAAATTTAACCCAGAGCAGTTAACCAATCTTGACCTGAGTAGTTGGCAAATTGCCATCAATGGAGCTGAACCTGTACGAGCAGAAACGATCGCCTCTTTTATTAAAACATTTGCTCCCTATGGATTTCGCCCCACCACTTTCCGTCCCTCCTATGGAATGGCAGAAACAACTCTGTTGGTGACAGGTGCAACTCAGACTAAATCGCCTGTAATTAAGGTTTGTGATGCCAAAGCTTTAGAGCAAAATCAAGTAATTAACTGCACTACAGAAACTCAAATTAAGAGAAAAATCGTTAGTTGTGGTCATCCTTGTCTTGGTCAAACTGTAGCGATCATCAATCCTGTTTCCTTAACCAGATGTGCAGCAGGTCAAATAGGCGAAATTTGGGTTAGTGGTGAGAGTGTAGCACAGGGATATTGGCATCAAGAAGAATTGACAAAGCAAACATTTAATGCATATCTAGCAGATACCAAAGAAGGGCCGTTTTTACGAACTGGGGATTTAGGGTTTTGGGAAGATGAAGCAGGGTTATTTGTGACTGGACGCATTAAGGATATATTGATTATCCGGGGTCGAAATCATTATCCTCAAGATATTGAAAAAACTGTAGAAACCAGTCACCCAGCATTGAGTTTTCACAACATTGCAGCTTTTTGTATAGAAATAGATGGGGATAATCGCCTGATTGTTGCCTGTGAAGTCAAGCGAGTTGATCTGCGGAATTTGAACGTTGAGGAAGTAGCAAAAGCCATTAGACAAGCGGTGTTAAGGGAACATGACTTGCAAGTTTATCAAGTCTTGTTGCTTAAACCCGGAACTCTCCCTAAAACCTCCAGTGGTAAAGTACAGCGTCAGTTTACTCGTGAGGCTTGCTTAGCGGGGAATTTAGCGTTGGTAGCTTCAGAATCGATAGATATTTCTCCAAGAGAAACATATCCGCAGCAGTATTCTGTAGAATCAATCCAAAGCTGGATCTGCCAATGGTTAGCAGCACAATTACATATTCCCAGCCAATCTATTAACCAAAATGAATCTTTTGAAGCTTACGGTTTAGATTCCCTCACGGCTGCCAAATTCATCCAAGACTTAGAAATTTGGTCAGGATATCTGCTAAATATTTCTACACTACAATCATTGGGAGCGATCGCCAACTTAGTACAATATCTTGCCCAAGAACTTGCTCACCATCATAGCCAGCCTTTGGCACAAACTCCCCCTGAATACTATCAAATTGAATCCTTTCCAGAATACGCCCAACTCCAGCAACGCTTAACCCAGATTCAAACTCTAGAAATTCCCAATCCATATTTTCAAGTGCAGGAATCTTTAACTAGGGATTGTACTCAAATTCAAGGACGTACACTAATTAACTATTCAACCTATAACTATCTGGGGTTATCGGGAGAACCGAAAGTTTCCACAGCAGCCAAAGCAGCAATTGATTGCTATGGTACATCAGTCGGTGCTAGTCGTTTGGCATCAGGTGAACGCTTGCTACATCAACAACTAGAACAAGAACTAGCAGAGTTGATTGGTACAGAAGACTGCATTGTCTATGTCAGCGGTCATGCGACCAATGTTACTACCATCGGTCACTTGTTTAATTCTCAAGATTTAATTTTTTATGATGCCTTGAGTCACAATAGCATTTTGCAAGGCTGTGTTTTATCCGGTGCTAAAACCGTGCCGTTTCCCCATAATGATTGGCAAGCTTTAGATAAAATGCTGCAACACCAACGCCAGCACTATCGGCGGGTTTTGATTGTTATAGAAGGCGTTTACAGTATGGATGGGGATATCCCAGACTTACCTCGATTTATTGAGTTGAAGCAACGACACAAAACTTTACTCATGATAGACGAAGCCCATTCTATGGGTGTATTAGGTCAAACTGGACGGGGTATTGGTGAGTTTTTCGATGTAGACCGAAATCATGTAGATTTGTGGATGGGGACATTGAGTAAAGCTTTTGCCAGTTGTGGGGGATATATTGCTGGGTCTAAAGCTTTGGTGAATTATTTAAAATACACTGCTCCAGGTTTTGTTTATAGTGTAGGATTATCCCCTGCGAATACAGCTGCCGCCTTAACATCCGTGCGGCTACTGAAATCAGAGCCTCAACGAGTTAAAATTTTACAACAGCGATCGCAACAATTTTTGCAACTAGCTCAAGCACAGGGTTGGAACACAGCCACAAGTCAGAATTCTCCCATTATTCCGATTATTGTAGGAAATTCTCTTACTTGTATGCAGCTATCTCATACTCTCTTCCAAGCCGGAATCAACGTCCAACCAATGATCTATCCATCTGTTGCCAATGATGCTGCACGTCTGCGCTTTTTTATCAGTTGTTTGCATACAGAAGCACAGATTAATCAAACGATCGCAACTCTAGCAAATGCTAAATAAAGGGAACAGGGAACAGAAAGGAATTCTTCAACATCCTGAATAAAGATGTATAAACACGCAATGATTACAGGTGGTTCTAGTGGTATCGGCAAAGCGATCGCCACTTTGCTAATTAAATATGGTGCTAATATCTGCATTATTGCCCGCAATCAAACCAAACTCAACTCTACCAAAGCAGAACTCGCAGCCTTAAAAACCCACCCCGAACAGCAAATCTTAGCCATCTCCACAGATGTGTCTCAATGGGAACAAGTACAAAAAGCGATGAATTTGGCGATCGCTTCTTTAGGTTCACCGGACTTATTAATCACCTCTGCTGGTATTGCCCATCCAGGATATTTTACAGAGCTAGAAATCGCCATTTTTGAGGAAACAATGGCGATTAATTATTTTGGTACTCTTTACTGTATCAAAGCTGCTTTACCTAGCATGATCCAACATCAAAAAGGTCATATTGTGGTCATTTCTTCAGGAGCAGGACTTATTGGTTTGTATGGATATACACCATATAGCCCTAGTAAATTTGCTGTGCGGGGATTAGCTGAATCATTGCGGGGTGAACTCAAAACCACAGGTTTGTACATTTCCATAGTTTATCCACCAGATACTGATACACCCCAACTAGCAGCCGAAAATCAAACTAAGCCAGCCGAAACCAAACTAATTACCCAATCAGCCCAAATTATGACAGCCGAGAAAGTGGCAATTGAGATTTTGCAAGGAATCAATCGCAAAGCCTTTGTAATTACACCAGGGCTAGAAATGTCTCTTCTGATGCGGTTGCACAGTCTTTTTGCTCCCCTACTGCAATGGTATTTTGATCGTCTTATGAGGAAATTGCACAAAACCAGAAACACAGATGATAAATGATATTAGTCACGCTGATTCTAGATGAATAACCGGAATTTGTTCGGTTCGCTCAGGAGCTTTTGCACCAGTTGCAACTGCATGAACTGCATGAAGAATATCAGCTGAGTAGTATCGATTACCACAGGTATCACAGACACCTATTGTTACATCTTCGAGTATGACAAATCCATCTCTATGTTTGAATACTTCACGTTTGACGATTCGAGGTTGAACAGTTCCTTGACAGGAGATTTTCAGTATACGTGTAGCAATCATGGCATCGCCAGCACCTTCAAAAGCTCCGGTTTCGGTGTCAATCACCACAATCTTGCCATAATTACCTTCCTCATTCATACTGGGTTCTGGCTTCTGACTTTTGAATTCTATTTTCATAGTCAATTTCAATTAATATATGAGTGAAAAAACCTTTGCGCTACATATTTTTACTCTCAATGCAGGTGGAGGACATTATGCCACTTTAAAAGCTTTAAATGCGATCGCCAATCAGCAAAAACGACCTTGGCAAATTACAATTACAGATATTGGTCAATTAACGGACTTGTTAGACCCCTATAAAAAACTGTTTGGGGTCAATGCCAATGATGTATATAACGATATGCTCAGTATGGATTGGACATGGTTTCATCCTGTGAGTATGTTTCTCGACAAGTTTTTGATTAACTTGTTGTACCCGCAAGCAGTAAAAGTGGGAGAACAGCATTGGAGAAGTCAAACAGCTGTTGATTTAGTAATTTCTTTAGTACCTCTGCATAATCGAGCCATTTGGGAGAGTCTGCAACGAGTTAAACCAGACACGCCAATGGTGACAATTTTAACCGACTTTGCAGATTGTCCATCCCATTTTTGGATTGAACCAGAAACCAAGAGTTATTTTCTCTGCGGTACAGAACGAGCCACTAATCAAGCCCGTGCTTTAGGTGTATTAGAAGAGTATATTATTCAAACTTCAGGATTAATCGTTCATCCCCAATTTTATCAACCAATTGATGGCGAGCGCCGTACCGAAAGACAGCGTTTAGGATTAGATCCAGATAAAATCACAGCGATCGTCTCATTTGGGGCTAAAGGTTGTGCCACAATGTTAGACATAGCCCACGATTTAGAACGTATCAGTAACAAAGTACAGGCAATTTTTCTCTGTGGTACTAATCAAAAACTGGTACAAACATTAAAAGAGCGTCCGACTCAATTAAAGCAGCATATCCAAGGTTTTACCGATAACGTACCATATTTTATGAATTTGGCTGATTTTTTGATTGGTAAGCCCGGTTCTATTAGTATCAGTGAAGCGATCGTCATGAATTTACCTGTAATTGTTGATCGCAATTTCTCTACACTGCTCAATGAAAAATATAATGCTGAGTGGATTTTAGAGAAACAAGTTGGGATGTCAATTCCAAATTTTCGCAAGATTGTTCCAGCGGTGGAAGAACTTTTAAAACCTGAAAATTGGCTGGGCTATCAGGCAAATGTTACAGCAATTCAAAACCGGGCTGTGTTTGAAGTTCCTGATATTTTGCAGCGCATTCTTGACGGGTAAAATTATTATGGCGATCGCGCTACTAGATTAGGGGACAAAAGGAAGCTGAGGATTGGAAACAAAACTGTCAATTAGCTAACAAGCCCGCCAGGGAATTAAATTCCCTGTCTCATAGCAAAAGTCCTCTGAAGAGGACTGAGAAAAATGAGAAAGACAATTTTAGTCGGTTTCAACCGACTTCCGCTATTAGCCCGGAAATTGATTTCCGGACGGGTGTGAATGTAAACAATATGATTAATCAATCGACCTTAACCAAAAACGGGCGCAAGTTGAAATTATCGGTGGTAAAGCTGCACAAAAGAAACCCAAGGCTAAAGCTAGTAAACCGCTTAAAATTAAGGAAGATGTACCAATAGTACCAGGGTTAGATGGGTTGTAGTAAATAGCCAGGGAATAGCCAGGGAATATAATTCCCTGTCTAATAGCGTAAGTCCTCTAAAAGAGGACTGAGACAAATTTGGTTTAATTCCTGTAGGTTTTACACAGTCGTCTTCAGACGACTTTAGCTTTGAGACGGGGAATTTCATTCCCTGGCTAACTGACTAGCTGACGAACACCGCTAATATGATAATTTTTCAGCAACATGGGAAACATAAATATATGTAAATAAATGCAAAATTTTAAAAGTGTTATGTCTCTGTGGCGACTTTATTATCATATTGTTTGGGCAACAAAAGAACGCCTACCTCTAATTACATCTGATAAAGAAACTGCGCTTTATAATTACATAATTGGTAAATCCAATAGTTTAAATTGTATACTTCATGCCATTGGTGGTACTGAAGACCACATACATTTAGTAGTATCTATTCCTCCAATAATGGCGATCGCAGAGTTTGTGAAAAAAATTAAAGGAAGTAGTTCTCACCATTTCAACCACAATCTTTGTCCTACATCAGAAAAATTTGCTTGGCAAGAAGGATACGGTATATTCTCTTTGAGAAGCAAGCAACTTGAGCAAGCCATTATATATGTTCAAAATCAAAAAACACATCATCTTAAAGGAACAATAAACTCTCATTTAGAAAAAGTAAGCGCATAACTAAACCTGTTTTATACAATAGACCTCTTGCAAAAGTCGGATACTCGCCAGAAAATAAATTTTCTGGCTGATAACTCAAGTCGGTTTCAACCGACTAATAACAGTATTTTTAGTCCGTTTCAACGGACTTTTGCTATTAGGCAGAGACTTGAGTCTCTGACGGTTCAAGTATTTTTGCAAGAAGTCTAATATTACTAAGTTTAGTATTGAGTCATTTTATCAAAAATTCAAAAACTAATATTTAACAGGTATAACTAAAATACATGAAAAGTCTTGTAATTAAATTACAAGAGGATCTCGCATAATTTTTTCTGTTGTTCTGCAAATGTTGAAGGATAATTTTTAAGTAATTCCTCGATTCGCTGTTGGTATAGCTCTTTGTTTTCTAACAGTTGCTTCAATTTTACCTGCAAATCTTGCTGATTTCTAAAGCATTCACCCAAGTGATATTTTTCTACAAAATTAATCGCTCCTCGGTCGTTGGCTGCTGCTTGTTGGGGAAGAAGTAAGGGTGTGTGAGCGAGTAAAGCTTCCAATAAAATACCTGCTGATGGACGAGCTAAAATCACATCTACAGCAGACATCCATTCATGGAGATTATCTACAAAACCGAGCGATCGCACTTGATAATTTTGATTTTTTCCAGCTATTTGCTCAATCTTCAAACGCAGGTTTTCATCGCGTCCGCAAGCTACAATAACAACTAAAGAATTTAGAGAAAAATCTTGTAGATGTTTTAGGTATTTTGTACAAAAATTACCGCCGAAACTACCACTGATAATCAGAATACAGGAATCTGTTGGAGAGAATTTAAAGCGATCGCGCAGTTCTTTTCGCTCTCTAATTTCAAAATGTTTTGCTTCACGCAGGGGGCCGATTACCTGGCAACGAGCCTGATTCTGGGGTTGATAATCTCTATCTATATTTCGATAAATTCGATTTTGCGGATAGCAAATCACAAAATCATAAAGATATTTACCAACAAACCAGATTTGCTCAGATAATTTGCTAGAACGGGTTAACTCATCAGCCCAATAAGTAAGTTTCCATGGGAAACTCTGTATAGCATTTACAGTTTCTGGAAAATAGCAAATATGGATGGCATTTGGGGAAACTAAATCTATAAAAACAGCCAAATCTGTAATTACGATATAAAAGGGAATTTGCTTTTCTTTAGCCCAACTGCCCAAGCACTTACCAGCAGTATCGGCAGTGCATATTAAAATATCTGGTGCAATCTGGTCTAAAGTCTGATGCATGGCCGCAACTGAACTAACCTCACCTATGGGCAATAAAATCAAGCGCATCAGGTAATTAATTAGTATATCTGCCAAATTAATCCAGTTATGGCAAATGAAAAAGTTCCATGCACTAACCCAGGTTTTTGTCAATAGTTCGCTTAATGGGTCTTGCAATAATTCAGTTATGGTGTATCTGAGAATTTCCCAATCAGTACCCTGTAAAATCTCGTTGGCGAGAATATTAGCCATAACCTCATGACCCATTCCCGATCGCTCATAGACAATCAAAATCTTAATTTTGGTAGCATCAGACATGGAATCTAGTTAGGTGAATAAAAATACACAAGGGGTCAACTCATCATCGCCCAAAAATTGATCTCATCGCCTCCCGTTCCCGGTAGCAAGAGGCTTATTTTTGTTCAAGCTAAAATTAAGATGCTGATTCAGCAGGTTGAGAGTATTGGCAGTATGAATGTGGAATCTTTGGGCAAAATTCCTTTAATGCCTCTAATATTACTCTGGTTAGCTTACGCACTTCTGGGGTGGTATCTTGCTGCTCATCAAATTATTTGGTTAGTGGGAGCTTTTAGATAATAACTTTCTACTTTGCATAAAATCTCACTCATGGAAGACGTTTTATAAAGTTGGATATCCTAAGCTAACTAAGTTATTGTTTGCTTTGATTATAAATTTTGACCTGCTTACAGCGCCGTAGAAGCATCTACAAAACTCAGCGCTCAAAACTACAGAGGTGCTATTGTGAGCAAACGTGAAAACTACAATTTACTTGATCAGGGGGCAACAACTGAAGCAGCACCCAAATTATCGCTGACATTACCAGATGCTGTGGCTGTGATTGTTGGTATTGTTATCGGTGCGGGGATTTTTGAAACCCCTGCTTTGGTAGCGCAGCAAGCCAATAATGATGTAAGTGTATTGCTTTTTTGGGTAGTTGGTGGCGTGGTGTCCCTCATAGGGGCATTGTGCTACGCAGAGTTAGCAACAGCTTATCCCCATGTCGGGGGTGTCTATTACTACCTTAAGCGTGCATTCGGGCGAGAAATCGCCTTTTTATTTGCCTGGGCGCGGATGTCAGTGATTCAAACTGGTTCAATCGCTCTATTGGCTTTTGTTTTTGGTGACTATGCTTCTCAAATATGGAGATTGGGCACGTTTTCATCTTCGGTTTATGCCGCAATAGCGATCGCTCTTTTATCTGCTCTGAATATTGTAGGTTTGCAACAGGGTAAGTGGACACAAAACTTGCTAACTGCGGCCAAAGTTTTGGGTTTGTTATTAGTAATAATCATTGGACTTACCGCTATTCCTAATTCTGTCGCACCTGCACCTGTAGAACCTTCATCCCCAGGAACTTGGGGATTAGCAATGGTATTTGTGCTACTGTCCTACGGGGGTTGGAATGAAGCAGCTTATATTTCAGCAGAAATCCAAAATAGCCAACGTAATATCTTGCGAGCTTTAGTTTGGAGTATTGGGATCATCACTACCATTTACCTGCTGATTAATCTCGCTTACCTGCGCGGACTGGGATTAACAAACATGGCCAATTCCGAAGCCGTAGCCGCCGATTTAATGCGCTTACTTTGGGGCGCATCAGGAGCTTTCTTCATCAGCCTGCTGATTGCAATTTCTACTTTGGGGGCACTCAACGCCACAATTTTTACTGGCGCGCGTCCGATTTTCGCCATGGGGCAGGATTTTTCTCTATTTGGCTTTACAGGACGCTGGCAACAAAAGCCCAGTACTCCCACCCATGCCTTAATCTTACAAGCGGCGATCGCCTTAGCACTAGTTTGTTTAGGCACGATTACACGCAAAGGCTTTGAAACGATGGTGGATTACACTGCCCCCGTTTTTTGGTTTTTCTTCTTACTTTCAGGAATCTCACTATTCGTATTGAGAAACCGAGAATCCCACATCCCTCGCCCTTTTAGCGTGCCGCTATATCCTTTTACACCCTTGCTTTTTTGTGCCGTCTGTGCATACTTACTCTACTCAAGCTTAGTTTACACAGGTATAGGCGCAGCCATAGGTGTTGTAGTCGTAGCGACAGGCATTCCGTTATTGCTTTGGAACCGTTCTCGTTGAGGAGGATGAGGGGGATGAGGGGGATGAGGGAGAAATTTTCTCCGTGTCTCCGCGTCCTCTTCCCCAGTCCCCAATCCCCAATCCCCAGCCCCAGTCCCCAATCCCCAATCCCCAGTCCCCAGTCCCCAGTCCCCAGTCCCCAGTCCCCAATCCCCAATCCCCAGTCCCCAGTCCCAATGACAAATAACAAAGGAGAAAATACATGAATTTGAAGAAGATTCTATTTGTACTAGTTACCGGAGTTAGTATTACTAGCTTGGGAGTTGCTGGATGTACAACAACGCAACAAAGTACTCCAGAAGCAGAAGTGCAAGCACCTACTTTAACGAATCAAACTGAAACAGCATCTCCCACTACTCAACCTCAAGAACGTCCTGGGGATGTTCCTTATGTGCCAACACCACAAGCGGTAGTGGATGCAATGTTGGAAGTAGCAAAGGTAGGCAAGAATGATCTACTTTATGACCTCGGTAGTGGTGATGGACGAATCGTAATTACAGCCGCACAAAAGTATGGTACTAAGGGAATTGGTATCGATATTGATCCAGAACGCATTAAAGAAGCTAAAGAAAACGCCAAGAAAGCAGGAATCAGCAGCGATCGCGCCCAGTTTGTTCAGCAAGACCTATTTAAAACTGACTTCAGTAAAGCAACAGTAGTTACACTTTATCTACTACCCGAAGTCAACCTCAAACTCCGTCCCAAGATCCTCAAAGAACTCAAACCCGGTACTAGAATCGTCTCTCACGCTTTCGATATGGGTGATTGGAAGCCAGAAAAAACACTTAATGTCGAAGGAAAAACTATTTACTACTGGGTAGTTCCTGAGAAATTACCCGCGAATTTGCAGTAGGGATTGGGGATTGGGGACTGGGGACTGGGGATTGGGGATTGGGGAAGAGGACGCGGGGACACGGAGAAAATTTCTCCCTCATCCCCCTCATCCCCCTCATCCCCCTCATCTTCCCCTACTCGCCAAACCAAATACAAATAACAGCAACACCAGCTTAGTAAACGATATGATAGGACTAGAGGGGAAAAACGCTTTAATTACGGGTGCGACGTCAGGTATCGGTCAAGCGATCGCCATTAGACTTGCTCAACAAGGGTGCAACATCGCTATCAATTACCGTAAAGATCCACAAAAAGGAGTGGATGCGGAAGAGATGGCAATCCAAAAAGCTTGTGGAGATATCAACAATTGTGGTGTAAAGTCGCTATTGGTTCAAGCAGATGTCTCCCAGGAATCAGACATTGTTGAGATGATTAACACCGTGGTTGAGGAATTTGGCAGTGTAGATATTTTAATCAACAATGCTGGTATACAGACCGAATGCCCGTCCCACGAAATGACTACAGCAGATTTTGACCGGGTGATTACAGTCAACCTCCGGGGCGCTTATCTCTGCGCTAGGGAAACTATTAAACACCTCCTATCTCAAAACCGTCCTGGGGTGATTATTAATGTTTCTAGCGTCCATGAAATTATTCCTCGACCGATGTATGTTAGCTATTCAATTAGTAAAGGTGGTATGGAAAATTTGACCAAAACCTTGGCTTTGGAATATGCTAACCGAGGTATTCGTGTGAACGCTATTGGCCCTGGAGCGACGATTACACCCATAAATCAAGATTGGATAAATGACCCAGAAAAAAAGGCGATCGTGGAAAGTCACATTCCTATGGGGCGTGCTGGTACTGCGGATGAAATGGCAGCAGCAGTAGCCTTTTTAGCCTCTGATGAAGCCGCCTACATTACTGGACAAACACTTTTTATAGACGGTGGTTTAACTCTGTATGCTGATTTCCGTGATAATTGGTCAGCCTAAGAGTTGAATTAGTGTGCTTTCCGCGATTGAGCTGAGAATAGTAAAATTAAACACCTATGACTCGCTCCATCAATCAGAAAAGTCAACTAGATAAAGAAGCCTGGCAACTCCTAGATAACTCTATAATTTATTACCAAGGGAAACCCGTTGGTACTGTAGCTGCTCACGATCCAGATTCAGATGCACTGAACTACGATCAATGTTTCTTACGTGATTTTGTTCCTTCTGCCTTAGTGTTTTTGATGTCTGGAAAAACAGAAATTGTTCGCAATTTCTTAGTAGAAACACTGAGATTGCAAAGCCATGAAAAGCAGATGGACTGTTTTCGACCTGGTTCGGGGTTAATGCCTGCGAGTTTCAAAGTAGAATTGTTTGGCAGTGAGGAATTATTAGTTGCTGATTTTGGAGAACAAGCGATCGCTCGTGTTCCACCTGTAGATTCTTGTTTATGGTGGATTCTGCTTTTGAGGGCTTATGAAAAGGCTACGGGTGATTTGGAACTGGCGCGTCAACCCAATTTTCAAGCAGGAATCAAACTGATTTTGGATCTTTGTTTGGCGCATCGATTTGCCATGTATCCCACAATGTTAGTTCCCGATGGCGCGTTTATGATTGACCGTCGGATGGGAGTCTATGAACATCCTTTAGAAATTCAGGTTTTATTGTACGCAGCTTTGAGGGCTGCTGGTGAATTACTGTTGCCCGATGGTGATGGCGATCGCTACCTGCATAATTTAACTGGGCGATTGGGTGCTTTAAAATATCATATCCGCAACTATTACTGGCTAGATCTGAAGCGATTAGGAGAAATTTATCGGTATAAAGGCGACGAATTTGGTAAAGAAATCGCCAATAAATTTAATATTCAATCACAATCAATACCCGGTTGGTTAGCTGAATGGTTGCCTGAAACTGGAGGATACTTAGCAGGAAATCTCGGCCCTGGACGGATGGATTTTCGCTTTTTTGCTTTAGGAAATCTCATGGCAGTTTTGGCTTCTTTGTCCAGTGAATTAGAATCGCAACGCATTATAAATTTATTTGCAAAGCGTTGGGAAGACCTGATTGGTTATATGCCTGTCAAAATCTGCTTTCCAGCCTTGCAAGGTTTAGAATGGCAGATTGTTACAGGATGCGACCCGAAAAATATTCCTTGGTCTTATCACAATGGTGGTAACTGGCCAGTTTTACTTTGGATATTTACCGCAGCAGCATTGAAAACAGGTCGTGTAGAACTTGCCCAAGAAGCGATCGCCGTTGCCGAAAGCCGCTTACATCACGACCGCTTTCCTGAATATTATGATGGCAATAATGGCCGTTTGATTGGTAAAGAAGCCAGAGTTTATCAAACTTGGACTATTGCCGGATTAATAGCAGCAAAAGAATTATTAGCAAATCCAGATTACTTAAATTTAATCACTTTTGCTGAAAGTTTTGAAGATATGCAGTGTATTTTGTAGGGAATGGGGATTGGGGATTGGGGACTGGGGACTGGGGATTGGGGAATGGGGATTGGGGAATGGGGATTGGGGAATGGGGATTGGCGATTGGGGACTGGCGATTGGGGACTGGCGATTGGGGACTGGCGATTGGGGACTGGCGATTGGGGACTGGGTAATTGGAAGTGCTGAGTGAGGAATGAGGAGTGAGAAGTGAGTGTTAGTGATTTCTTCCCCTGCCTCCCCTGCTCCCTCATCCCCCTCATCCCCCCACTCCCCACTCCCCACTCCCCACTCCCCGGTTGATTAACTTTTTTGCTTGATTGATTTGTCCTGGTATCACATATTCAATTGCGAAATTGATGGTACTTTTATGTTTGCACAAACTTCCATATCCCAATTGCGATACAACCTATGACACTCAATTTATATTTACTGCGACATGGAGAAACTACTTTTAGTCAAAGTGGTAATTTCTGCGGTGAAACTGATGCGGAGTTGACCTCTGAAGGGATGCAAATGGCGCGGAGTTTTGCCGATGTTTATCAAAAATTGAAGTGGGAAGCTGTTTATGTTAGCCCAATGAAGCGCACAATTGCAACTGCTAAGCCATTTTGTGACGCTATCGGTATGGATATGCAGTTGCGTGACGGACTTAGAGAAGGTAGTTACGGTAAATGGGAAACTAAGAGTAAATCGTTTGTCCAAGAGAATTACGCAGAAAACTATGTAAAATGGTTGACAGAACCCGCTTGGAATGCACCACTAAGCGGAGAAACTGCGGTAGATATTGCTAACCGTTCTATGCCTGTAATTGCTGAAATTCAGGAAAAACATCCCCAAGGTAATGTTTTAGTAGTTTCCCATAAAGCCACGATTCGGATTATACTTTGCTCTTTACTGGGAATTGATTTGGGACGCTATCGCTATCGGGTGAATATTTTGGTCGCGTCGGTAAGTATGGTTAAATTTGACGTTAATGGCCCTTTGTTAGAAATATTAGGCGATCGCCATCATATACCCGATCATATTCGCTCTCGTCCGGGAACATAATAGTTCCTACTAGTAGTTTGTCAATTACGAATTACGAATTACGAATTATTTCCACACCCAACGCAAATTCAGCACAAAACCCAATAACACCTCTTCCCCAGACAACTCTACCGGATTTTCTAAAACTTCCACAGCCGAACCCTGTCGATAAATTTCCACTCGTCGCAACTGTGGATCGATTAACCAGCCCAGCAAAGCGCCATTGTCAATATATTCTCTCATCTTCGCTTGCAGAGACTCAATTCGATCTGAGCTAGAACGTAACTCCACGACAAAATCAGGACAGATATAAGCAAAGGTTCCTTTTTGTTCTGGAGTCAGCGCCTGCCAACGTTCTTGGCTAATCCAAGAAACATCGGGGGAGCGAGTTGCACCATTGGGTAAAATGAAGCCTGTCGAGGAGTCAAAAGCTTCACCCGGTTCACCCGAATTACGCTACCACAAATATAACTCTCCAGAGATACTCCAATTGCGTTTTCCAGTTTCCCAACCCGTTGGTGGATTCACAGCTAACTCTCCTTGTGCTGTTCTTTCTAGTCTTAAGTCTGGGTTGGCTACTGCTAAGGCTGCAAATTGTTCCTGGGTAACATGCAACACAATTGTTTTAGGCAACTCAATCGATAAGTTTCGGTTTCTGGGCTAGCGGATGTCTGTACCATTTTGACCTTTGACCTAAATATCATGCTCGCTTGAAGACTTAAGCTTGGAAAATGATAAAAGCGATCGCTTAATTTAGAATCTGTGCTAAATCCAGCACAAACCCAGGTAGTACATCTTCTCCCGACAAACTAGTGGGAGATTGTAAAACCTCAACATCTTGCCCTGGACGGTAAATTTCTACTTGCTGGTTTTGGGGGTCAATCAGCCAACCTAGATGTACACCATTATCAATATACTCTTGCATTTTTTGTTGCACAGTCTGCAAGCTATCGTTAGCAGACCGTAATTCTACGGCAAAATCAGGAGCTATCGGTAAAAATTTTGCCGGGTCTGGGTTGAGGGCTGCTAATCTTTTGCGACTCACCCAAGATGCGTCAGGCGAACGGTTCGCCCCATTGGGAAGTTTGTAACCCGTTGAAGAATCAAAAGCTAGCCCTGTACCATCAGCATCAGTCCAATTACCTAAACGCTGTGTCAATTTACTATTGCGATTTCCACTTTCCCATCCAGTTGGAGGCATAATAATTAGTTCTCCCTCAGCCGTGCGCTCAAGGCGCAGATCGCGATTATTAAGGCAGAGTTGCAAAAACTGGTCATCTGTTAGCTCAATCGCAGGACTTAAGTTGAGAATTAGGGCAGTCATAATCGCTTCTCAAGCTTGGTAACTGTAGTTTAGCATTTGCTGTTGTAGTTTCTTTACGATAGATGCGATCGCCCTGATCTCACCTCCACATTGCCATCTCAGGAATTAAGAAAAAATGATTGTATAAAAATGCGGAGATATTTTCCTGTATAGTCAAGTAATTACCTATTAAAAATTCAAATATGAAATTTAACTATGTAGTTGCACCAGTACTGATGGGAGTATCAGTTGTTCTTGTGCAAACACAAACTGCTATGGCGTTATCCCCAGCAGAGGTGTCTAAACTTGCCAAAGCAATCACGGTGCAGATTGATTATCAAGATGCTCCTGGTTCAGGGGTAATTATTAAAAAGGAAGGCAATATTTATACTGTCCTCACGGCTAGGCATGTCGTAGAAGATCAAGCTAAGTATGAAATTATCACCCCAGATGACCAACGTCATGCACTCAACTACAGCACTGTTAAAAAGCTGCCGGATGTGGATTTAGCAGTTGTGCAGTTTACCAGCAGTCAAAATTACCCAACTGCCAAGATAGGCAACTCCGACGAATCCTCAGAAGGGACAACCGCTTATGTAGCTGGTTTCCCCAAAACAGGATTTTTCAACACAATTTACAATTTTGTTCCTGGGCTAATTACTGCTAATGCCTCAAAACCCCAGCGCGATGGCTATGCTCTAGCTTACAACAATCTGACGCTACCGGGGATGAGCGGTGGCCCGGTGTTGAATGAAAAAGGCGAACTAATCGGAATTCATGGTAGAGGAGAGCAAGCAGACTACGAAACCTCGAAAATCAATCCTACAGTTGCCCAGTTAAAATCGGGTTTTAATTTGGCAATTCCCATCAATCTTTTTTTGAGACTGTCGGCTAAAGTTGGGGTGGATACAGGTGTTAGTCCTCCCAGTACACCCATAGCCACAGCACCGAAAGCAGACGATTTCTTTATTCAGGGTGAGGATAAATCTGAAAGGGGAGACTATCGAGGAGCAATAGCTGATTACAGCCAAGCTATAAAAATTAATCGCAACTATGCCGAGGCCTACTACAGACTAGGGATAAACTACTATTACTTGGGAGATAAACAGAAGGCTGTTAAGGAGTTACAGAAAGCTACAGAATTATTTGCAGCACAAAGAAAGCAAGCTGATGCCAAACGTAGCCAGGGTATTGTTCGTTCTTTATTAAAAGACTATAAAGGAGCGATCGCAGCTTTCACAGAAGCAATTCGCCTCAATCCCAACGATGTCCAAACCTACAATAACCGAGGACTTGCCCGCTATGACTTAGGAGATAACCAAGGGGCAATAGACGACTTCAACCAAGCCCTCAAGATTAATCCCAACTATACCAATGCATATAACAACAGGGGAAATGCTCGCTCTTACTTAGGAGACAAACAAGGGGCAATCGCCGATTTTAACCAAATCCTCAAGATTAATCCCAACTATGCCAATGCCTACAACAATCGGGGAAGTGTCCGTAGTGACTTGGGAGACAAACAAGGAGCAATCGCCGATTTCAACCAAGCCCTTAAGATTAATCCCAACAATACTTTAGCCTACAACAAGCGGGGAAATGTTCGTAGTGAATTGGGAGACAAACAAGGGGCGATCGCCGATTTCAACCAAGCCCTCAAGATTAATCCTAACGATACTTTCGCCTACAATAACCGGGGAGTTGTCCGCTCTGCTTTGGGAGACAAGCAAGGGGCGATCACTGATTTCAACCAAGCCCTCAAGATTGATCCCAAAGATACTTTAGCCTACCAAAATCGGGGAGATGTTCGCGTTGCTTTGGGAGATAAGCAAGGAGCAATAGACGATTACAACCAAGCCTTCAAAATTAATCCCAATGATGCCGCATACCACAGCCGAGGAAATGGTCGCTATAAGTTGGGAGATAAGGAAGGAGCGATCGCTGATTACAACCAAGCCATTAAGATTAATCCCAAATTTGCCGATGCTTACATCGGCCGGGGAATTATTCGCTATGAGTTGGGAGATAAGCAAGGCGCGCTCAGCGATTATGACCAAGCCCTCAAGATTAATCCTAATAATGCCTATGCCTACAACAACCGGGGAAATGCCCGCTCTAACTTGGGAGAGCAACAAGGGGCGATCGCCGATTATAACCAAGCCCTCAAAATCAATCCCTACTTTCCCGAAGCTTACATCGGTCGGGGAGTTGTCCGCTTTGCTTTGGGAGATAAGCAAGAAGCAATAGCCGATTATAACCAAGCCCTCAAAATTGATCCTAATAATGTCTATGCCTACAACAACCGGGGAAATGCCCGCTCTAACTTGGGAGAGCAACAAGGGGCAATGGACGATTTTAACCAAGCTATTAAGATTAATCCCAACTTTGCTCAAGCCTACATTGGCCGGGGAATTGTGCGCTATAACTTGGGAGACAAGCAAGAGGCAATAGCCGATTTCACTACAGCTATCAAGATTGATCCCAACTATGCTGATGCCTATAATAACCGTGGATATATTCGCTATGAGTTGGGAGACAAACAACAGGCAATAGCTGATTACAACCAAGCACTCAAGATTAATCCCAACTTTGCTAATGCCTACAATAACCGGGGAAATGCCCGCTATGAGTCAGGAGACAAACAAGGGGCAGTAGCTGATTTCGACCAAGCAATCAAAATTAATCCCAACTTAGCCCAAGCATATCTCAGACGAGGAATTACCCGCGCTGAATTGGGAGACAAACAAGGGGCAGTAGCTGATTTACAAAAAGCAGCTAACTTCCTTCAACAAGAAGGAAAAACAGATGCGTACCAAAAACTACTGGCAGTAATTAAAGAACTTCAACGCTAATTTTGGTATTGAGAATTGGAGAATTTTTTTGCGTAAGTCTTATGAGCAATACAGCTTTGATAAAATTATTAGACAACTTGAAGCGTCCTGGGTTCGGGGATTGCTTCACCTTCTGCTCATTTGTCACAAGTTAAGGAAAAGAGTAAATTGTCAAGCCAAGTATCTGAAGGGGTGAAAAATCGTGTGAAGTTCATGATAGACAAGTAATTGAGCTATTGTGAACAGTCATGACTCAGAGCCGAAAGACCAATCGAGACCACGCCAAAAAAACTCAAAGACCGATGGTGGAAGACGAAGTAATTGCCGACCAACTATCTGCATTACTAAGCTAAAAAACATCTAAATTACATAATCAAATTAAATAAAACTCTTGTGGAGTGGGCATCTTGCCCGCTCTAATTATGCAAGTTATATGTGGAACAGCTTAACACCAGCCATCACCATTGGTATCAACTTAAGCTAGAAATAGCTTTGGTGTTGGCTTCCTCACCCGCCAAGAAATTTATTTCTTGGCTAATAGCTCAAGTCTACTGAAGTAGACTCAAAATCTTGGGGGATATTCAGTCATCTTCAGATGACTTTTGCTATCAGCAAGGAACTTCAATTCCTTGCGGGACATCGGTTCTACGTTCAGGTTTTTTTTCGACTTGTGTGTACACGGTAGGCCTCTTCGGTGAAATCATCCCACAATTATGCAACGCCAAATAGCCCTGCTGGCCCCAAGGGGGCTTGGTTAAGAGGAAATAATGGCTAAACCAATGAAACTAGCTTCAGGTACATCGGCGATTTTACTAGCAGCACCAGTGGATAAGTTGATTGTGTAAAGCGTTGAACCAGATAGTGCATAGGCAGTGTTGTTGCCTTGTGCGTCTGTCAAGATATCGAATCCACCTAGAGGTGCAAAGTTAACACCGAGCTTACCTATAGTTTTGAGAGTGCCATCATTGGGTGGGTTTTGCAATACTAATACATCAAGGTCATAGTCAATGCCAAATAGTTGAGTTGATGTAGCTCCAGCAACCGAATTTGTGTAAGCAGCAGCGGTAACATTGGGGTCAACATTGGCATTCATATCATCACTAGCATAAGCTAAGGGTTTATCAACACTAACTTCACCAGTTTCTACATTGGTACGTAAATTTTGGTCATTGCTACCTACTATTCGTAAGCGGTCTGGTACAGGATTGAAGTCAAACCCTGATTGAAACCCTCCATTAAAGCTGTTAGATAGTTGGCTAACAAACGTTGCCTTACCGTTTTCTGGATTAATTGTATACACTTTGTCAGTGTCCGTAACACCATAAAGCAAACCGTTGGCTGGACGAAAGTCAATACCTTGTAAGTTGCCCTCAATTCCCTTAACTAGAATTTTTCGAGCAAATCCAGATGGATTTATGTTGACAAGAGTATTGTTTGGAGTTAAACCAATGAATTTTAAGCGGGCCTTTTTACTTGCGATATTGAATTGAAACGACTCAGCAACTTTAGTGTTGTCAATTTCAGCCGAAACTTTGTTAACACTAAAACCTAAACAAGTAGTTGCTAGAGCAACTGCAATAGCAATTTTGTGAACCATAAAACGCTTCATTTAACACCTTGAATCTGAGATTATTGAGAATAGTTTGTTGTGTAGTCATACTATGTTTGAAACAACTACTCACTTTACAGGTCAAACTTTACTCAATTTATGTTCAATTTCTGCTCAGAATTTTCTGGCAATTAAATGCTTACCCACACCCGACGCAAATTCAGTACAAAACCCACTAATACCTCTTCCCCAGACAACTCCACCGGATTCTCTAAAACTTCCACTGCCGAACCCTGTCGATAAATTTCCACTCGTTGCAACTGTAGATCGATTAACCAGCCCAACACAGCCCCATTGTCAATATATTCTCTCATCTTTGCTTGCAGTGACTGAACCGAATCTGAGCTAGAACGTAACTCCACGACAAAATCAGGACAGATATGAGCAAAGGTTCCTTTTTGTTCTGGAGTCAGCGCCTGCCAACGTTCTTGGCTAACCCAAGAGGCATCAGGGGAGCGAGTTGCACCATTGGGTAAAATAAAGCCTGTCGAAGAGTCAAAAACTTTACCAGGTTCACCCGAATTACGCCACCACAAATACAACTCTCCAGAGATACTGCAATTGCGTTCTCCTGTTTCCCAACCTGTTGGTGGGTTTACAATTAACTCTCCTTGTGCTGTTCTTTCTAGTCTTAAGTCTGGGTTGGCTGCTGCTAAGGCTGCAAATTGTTCTTGGGTGACGTACAACCCGATTGTTTTAGGTAACTCAATCAATAAAGTTTCGGTTTCTGGGACGGGTGTTTGTACCATCTTGACCTTTTACACAATAGGGATTTGGTGAAAGATGCCTGCCCTATTAACTAACATAGGACAAATGACCAACAAGAGTTTTAATAACAAATTTGCTGAAACATTACAATTTATTTAAATAGAACAACCCAGGGGTTGTTTGATTCTAAGCTTAAATCCTAATCTGCGACTCGATTTGAGCGATCGCAACCCCCAATAACACTGCTAAAACCCCTACTTCTTCAGGTCTACAAGTTTTGAGACAATCAGAAGCGACGTTTTGGGACTGGGGACTGGGGACTGGGGACTGGGGACTGGGGACTGGGGACTGGGGAC
>NZ_JCACKM010000108.1:17668-22441 GCF_059505385.1 Desmonostoc vinosum | reverse complement strand
GTCAGCGTTAGCGACACAGGAGCGTCGCGTCATTACGAATTACGAATTATTTAATCCTCAATTCCCGGTTCTCTGTGGGCTGAGCGAAGTCGTACCCTACGGGATCTTGCTACGCGGAGCGTCTCCGACAGCAGAAGCCCAATTCCCCACTCATCAATCATCTCTCGTCGCGCTCTTTTTGCCTCTACCAGGAGTCAAACCGCGTCTTCCTGGCATCTGAGAAAGCCGCAAAAAGCGACGTAGGTATTGCAATTCTTCGGTATCTCCCAACAATTCCAGCTGTTCTAAAGCTTCTTTGAAGGTGAAATCCGAGCGATAAAGCAGGCGGAAGGCTTTTTTGAGGATTTGTAAATCTGCTGCATCCATCCCAGCACGTTTGAGTCCTACAAGGTTCAGAGTTCGGACTCGCGCTGGGTGTCCTTCCACTAGCATGTAAGGCGGCACATCTCGCTCAATGCGTGCCATGCCTCCTACCATCGCATGTCTACCGATATGCACAAATTGATGAACGCCTAAAACTCCACCAAGTCTGGCGCGTGACTCAATGTAGACATGACCTGCTAATGCTACGGAGTTGGGAATCACCACATGGTCTTCAATCACACAATTGTGAGCAACATGTACATAAGCCATCAGCAGATTATTGTCACCAATTACCGTAGCTTCACCGGCACCGGTAGCGCGGTTGATGGTAACATATTCCCGAATGAGATTGTTATCACCAATTTTTACCCAGGTTGGTTCTCCCATAAATTTGAGATCCTGGGGTTCCATGCCAATCGCGGCACCTGTAAAAATCTGATTTCGCGATCCAATTTCACAAGGCCCCTCTAGCACTGCATGAGCGCCAATTATAGTTTCAGGGCCAACTTTTACATTCGCTCCAATCACAGCATAGGCACCGACTTCCACTGTAGGGTGGAGTTCTGAATTAGGATGAACTACAGCAGTGGGATGTATAAGCGTCTTCAAGGGTAGAGTCTCCAGAACTGTCTTTAGAAGCCAGTGCCGTTATGCTTCGGTTGCCAAAGTTGAGGCGACTGGCGTTGCTGAGTGTTTAATATTTCGTTATTGAAAGTGTCAGGCCAAGCAAGTCAAGTGTGAAGGAGTCGCAAATCAAGAAACTATAAGATACTAGTGTGGCTTGTTTTTTTACTGTTTGCCTCTCTGAGGTTTCAGTTAGGACACTCCACGGCTGTGTCCACATCACCACAGTCAACTTTTAGGCAATTAGAGAGAACATTAATTCGCCTTCAGCAGCGAGTTGTCCGTCAACTTCGGCACGCGCTTGCATCTTACCGAAACGACGTTGTTTTACCCATAGCAGTTCCACGCTCATGATGAGCTGATCTCCCGGTACGACTTGACGACGGAAACGGACTTTATCGATACCAGCAAAAACAAATAGTCCGCCTTCAACATCTGACATTTGTGTCAAGACTATGCCCCCAACTTGGGCCATTGCCTCTACAATTAATACTCCTGGCATCAGCGATCGCCCCGGAAAATGCCCTTGAAATTGAGGCTCATTAAAAGTAACATTTTTAACTCCAACAGCTCTTTTTCCCGGTATATATTCGGTAATTCGATCTACAAGTAAAAATGGGTAACGATGAGGTAGCAGTTTCTGAATTTCTTCAATTGCGTAAGTTATAGTAGTCTCCTGAACAGCCTGCTGTGTGGTAGATGCAGGTGTAGTAGTCTCAGTGGAATTGGCTTCTGTAACAATTGACATTGGTGTTGTGGTTGATATTAAATCTCGAACTTGAGTGATTTAGTGCTGAAACTCCCTATCGTTTTAGATTTTAGAGCTATCTATAGTCCCAAATCTAAAATTTTCTTTGCCAGTTGAATGTGTAAATTATGGCTGGCTTTGTACGCTAGAAAATGAGCGCTGGGAAATTTGCCTAGTAAACTTAAATCTCCTACTAGATCCAAAATTTTATGACGTACTGGTTCATTTGCAAATCTTAATGGTGGATTTAGCCAACCTTCAGAACCACAAACCAGCGCATTATCCAAACTGCCACCTTTGATTAATCCCGATTGCTGTAGATATTCGATTTGATGCAGCAAGCCAAAGGTACGAGCTGGGGCAATTTCCACAGCAAAGCTGGCAACCGTCGGCGACCAACTGTGCCATTGATTACCAATAGCAGGTACGTCAAAATCGATACCGTAGCTAAAACGGGTTTCTGGTGTGGGGAGGGCACAAGCAAAGGCATCATCTTGATAAACCCATATTGGCTGTTGTATGGCTAAGGGAGCTTGGTTGTTTGAGACTGGTTGTGAAACCAAACCAACTTGAGCGATACTGTCTGCCCAAACTTTGGCCGAACCATCTAAAAGTGGCAATTCTGGGCCATCAATTTCAATGCGGGCGTTATCTACACCCATACTTGCAAGGGCTGCCAACAAATGCTCTACCGTGCGAACACAGACCTCACCTTTACCCAACTGAGTTGAGAGAACAGTTTGATTAACCGCCGCAACCTGTGCTGGAATTATTGGTAAATCTGGTAAATCTACCCGCACAAAATAGCGCCCACTCCCAGATGAAACTGGGAGTATCCGCACATGGGTATTCACACCGCTATGGAGTCCCACTCCAGTTTGGTTGATTTCCGCCGCTAAAGTGTACTGTTGCATAGGCGAAAAATAAATATATTTCAGAGAGACATCTGCATAAAAATGTAACTAATTCCTTTACCGAAATAGTATTGAGGCAAATGTAAAAATTAGCAAGTCACTGAGGGTCAATGGTCAAGAGTTAAATAATTCGTAATTCGTAATTAATCTGTTGACAAATGACCAATGACAAATGACTAACTTAAAACCTTTCGCCAATCCCAAAATTGATTCGGCTATCACCATCATCATTGATGCCGTAGTCAATGCGAATTGGCCCCAGTGGTGATTGTACGCGTACACCAAGACCATATCCGTAGCCACTGCCATCTTTATTTAGCAGTTCAGCTGCTCGTGTACTGGTTCCCAAATCAGTGCCGACATCAAAAAATACTGCGCCACTAACGACAGAGAAAACTGGGAAGCGATACTCAACAGATGCCTGCAAATATGTACGTCCAGCGCCTAAAGCTCCTTCTTCATAACCCCGGACTGAGTTGCTACCACCTAAAGTAAAGGCTTCGTAGGGAGGCAAGTCACCGAGAACGGTTCCCCCTTGCAAATTAAATGCTAATGTTTGTGGGCCTTTGGTAAGACTAATAAAGTTGACGGGCACATATTGGCTGTAGCTACCCCGCAATCTGGTGAGGAAAATGTTACCTTGTCCTACTGGTACTGACTGATCTACCCCAAAGCGGAGATAAGAACCACTGGTAGGTTGTAGAGGGTTATTACGGAGGTCGCGTTGTACACCTAGTTGCAGTAGCACTAAATCATCTTGCCCATCTCCAGAAAAGCTCAAAGGAATTGGTTCACTGATGCGGTTTTCAGTATCTTTGTCAAACACTGCTCCTTCTTTCCTCAAGTTACCATCAGCATCACGGGTGGAAACTCGTTGATACTGTAACCCGGCGGAAGCTGTCCATTCTGAGCGTTCGTAGGGATTGCGAGACAAGGGGCGGGTAAAGGTGACACCGCCACCTAGACGCAGAACACGGGGGCGATCGCCTTCTGTACCATCTGATTGAATGGTTCTAATATCGTTATCGGGGCCATCAAAAATCAAAGAGATGGAACTGCGTCGGAAAATATTCGCTGTGTAGGAAGTCCGGTATGGATCTCCAGCAATCCAAGGATCTGTAAACCGCAAGTCAAACAGCAGTTCTCGCTCTCCTACCTGTACTTCTGCCCCTAATTTTTGGTTCCTACCGTTGAGGTTTTGCTGTTGATAGCTAACGGTACCAAACAATCCACTGGCAGAACTAATACCAGCCCCAGCGGCAATTGAACCACTGCTGCGTTCAGCCACATTTACTACTACATCTACCTTACTGGGGTCATTACCAGGGTCAAGGGAGACGTTCACATCTTCAAACAATCCCAGCCCATACACCCGTTGTAGGTCTTTTTGTACTATATTGCGGTTGAATACTTGTCCTGGCTTCAATTCCAGTTCCCGCTTGATGATATAATCCTGCGTCCGCCCTCTGATTGGTTGTCCTTTTTCATCTGTCTCTTGTCCTTCCTTGTTACGGAACCGGACGCGAACATTTTCTACAACCCCTTCTGCTACCTGTAGGGTGACAACTCCATTTTCTGAAACTTTCGGTGCCCCAATCACGTTGGCTAGCACATAACCCTGGTCTTGGTAGCGCTTGGTTAATTGCTTGATGCCTTCCTGCAAATCACGCAAGTTCAGGATTCTGCCATACTGTTCTTTGAAAACTTCGTCTACTGTATTGGCTGATAGTACTGAGGGTACACCTGTTCCTGGGTTGGCTTGTATTTCTACCTTTGTCAAAGTGGGGTTGGGCTGCACAACAAAGCTAACTCTGACGCCTAATGGTGTATCTTCTGGCACTGCTTGTACATTGGAGAAGAAACCAGTGCTAAAGATAGCGTTAATATCTTCTTGTAGTTGAGAGCGGGTTGTGGTGCGTCCTGGTTGAGTACGAATAACTCTGTAAACTTGGCTTTCTAGTTCTGGTGAGATTTGCCCAGCTTGATCTCTAATAACAACTTCCGACACCAATACACGGGGTTCAGTGGCTTCGGGAGTGGGAGTTGGTTGTTGCTGATTTCCTGGAGTTGGGGAAGGTATTTGTTGATTATTTGCAGGTGGATTTCCTGGGTTTGTGGGCAATA